>CAYIQI010000088.1:0-3009 GCA_964365545.1 uncultured Candidatus Saccharibacteria bacterium | reverse complement strand
AGGTCTCCCAATCAAGCACCACATAGCGTGGCGCGCCGTTTTCCCGTATCACCGCCGGTTTTTTCGCCTTGATCGCTCGCGCGATTGTCTGCGTCGTCATGACATCAGTGTACCAGATTCCGTTTCAGGCGCAAGTTTTTGTTACCTTGACAATGGGGTCATTGGTTCTATAATGGAGGTAATGTTCACGCGAGAGCAGTACAAAACAATCTCGGGGATTTTGGCGGATCTTGGGCAGGTGTGCATTGCGTCAGCCGTGGTGCCGTTCGTGATACCGCGTTTTAGCCCCGATGCAATGCAGAGCATTATCGGAGGATTTGTTTTCGCAACTTTCTTTTTTGGGTCGAGTATAGCATTAGTAAAAAACCTGTAATTTTTTTATGTCTACTTTTTACCTTGCAATGTCCATATTGGCGCTTGCTTTTGCCATTGTGTTGTATCCGACGCTGCGAGAGAATGCCAGACGGCATATATCGCGGTAATTAATAATTTTCAACAGGATGCCCCCCTATAATCAATTCACTATTAAAGCCCAGGAAGTGCTCAAAAAAGCGCATGATTTGGCTTTGGAGCGCTCGCACCAACAGATTGATGTGTTACATCTTACCACCTCGCTCGTCCTGCAAGAGGAGGGGACGGTGGATGCAATTTTGGAAAAGTTGGAAACGGACATTTCCGGATTTGCGGAAAAATTACTGGAGACGCTCGACGCCCTGCCCCGCGGCGCCATGATTGCAAGCCCCCTGGGACAGGTGTATCTGACGCAGGATTTGGCAAAGACCATTGAGCAGGCGCATCGCGAGGCGGCACAGCTCAAAGACGAATTCATCTCCACCGAGCATTTGTTCCTCGCGCTTTTGGAAGTGCCGTCGCGCGCCAAGGAATTGCTGGCGCGCCAAAACATTACCAAAGAACTGGTGCTCAAAGCCCTGAAGGAATTGCGCGGCGGCCAGCGCATCACGGATCCGGAGCCGGAGACCAAATATAATGTGCTGGAGAAATACGCGCGCAATCTCACGCGGCTTGCCAGGCAGGAAAAGTTGGATCCGGTGATCGGCCGCGCCGCAGAAATCCGGCGCGTGATGGAAGTGCTGTCGCGCCGGACCAAAAACAATCCGGTGCTGATTGGTGAAGCCGGAGTCGGCAAGACAGCGATTGTAGAAGGCCTTGCGCAGCGGATCGTCGCGGGCGAGGTGCCGGAGACGCTCAAAGACAAAGAACTGATTTCCATTGATCTTGGCGCGATTGTCGCGGGCACCAAATACCGCGGCGAGTTTGAGGATCGGCTGAAAGCAATCGTGCGCGAGATTGAGCGCGGACAGGGAAAATTTATTATTTTTATCGACGAGTTGCATACGCTCGTCGGCGCCGGAGGTGCCGAGGGCGCGATTGACGCCTCCAATATGCTCAAGCCCGCGCTCGCGCGGGGCGAGCTGCACGCGATAGGCGCCACCACCCTGCGTGAATATCAGCGTTACATTGAGCGGGATCCTGCGCTTGCGCGCCGGTTCCAGCCGGTGTATGTGGATGAGCCGAGCACGGAAGACACGATTGGGATTCTGCGCGGGCTTAAGCCCAAATACGAGGCGCATCACGGACTGAAAATTACCGATGGGGCGCTGGTTGCCGCGTCCCAGTTGTCAGCCCGCTACATCACCGACCGCTTTTTGCCGGATAAGGCTGTGGATCTGATGGATGAGGCCGCTTCTTCCCTGCGCCTTGAAATGGATTCTCTGCCGCAAGAACTTGATGAGACGCGCCGCGCGATCATGCAGTTGGAAATCGAGCGCGCGGCCATCACAGGCGAGGGGCGCGTTGCGCCGCAGCCCGCAGGCGCGGCTCCCGCAGCGCCCGCCGTATCCGCAGAGAGCGTACCGGAATCGCCCAAGAAAGAATTGGACAAGAAGTCAAAAGACCGCCTGAAAAAATTGGAAAAAGAAATCGCGGATTTGCAGGCAAGCACTGCGGCGTTGGAGGCCGCATGGAAGCAGGAGAAGGATTTGATTGTGCAGGTGCGCGCCGCAAAGCAGGAACTGGACACCGGTCGCCAGGAGGCGGATATTGCCGAGCGCGCCGGGGAGTTCGGCAAAGTCGCGGAATTGCGCTATGGCAAAATACCTGAGATTGAAAAGCGCCTGCGCGAGGGCGAGGAGGCGCTCAAAAATGTGCAGAACTCGCGCAATGTCGCGCGGGGAGAGGTCACCGAGGAGGATATCGCCGCGGTGGTCGCGCGCTGGACCGGCATACCGGCGACCAAGATATTGGAGAGCGAGGCGGCGCGGCTCATGAAGATAGAAGACGAGTTGAAACAGCGCGTGATCGGGCAGAACGAGGCGATTGAAAAAATTGCCAATGCGGTAAGACGCTCGCGCGCGGGCATTGGCGAGGAAAATCGCCCGATCGGATCATTTATATTTTTGGGGCCCACGGGCGTCGGTAAGACGGAGCTTGCCAAGGCGCTCGCCGAGTTTTTATTCACGGATGAGAAATCGCTCATCCGCATGGACATGTCCGAATACATGGAGCGGCACACGACGTCAAAATTCATCGGCTCGCCCCCCGGGTATGTCGGGTATGAGGAAGGCGGACAGCTGACCGAGCTCATCCGCCATCGGCCGTATGCGGTGGTTCTGTTCGACGAAATTGAAAAAGCGCATCCGGAGGTGTTCAATATCCTCCTGCAGATTTTGGACAACGGCCGCCTGACCGACGCCAAGGGCCGCGTGGTGAATTTCAAAAATACGATTATCATTATGACCTCCAATATCGGAAGCGAGTTTGCTCTGGAAATGGGTAAGATTGGATTCGCGGGATTTGAGGAAGACACGCGCGACCGCCGGGAGGCGGATATGAAAGAGAAGATCCGTAAGGCGCTGGCGCGCCATTTCCGTCCGGAATTTTTGAATCGCCTGGACGAGATTATTATTTTCTCGTCGCTCGGCCGCGGCATTATTGAGAGGATCGTGGAATTGCAGCTTGTGCGCGTGGCAAAACGGATGGAGCAGCGGG
>CAYIQI010000087.1:0-3067 GCA_964365545.1 uncultured Candidatus Saccharibacteria bacterium | reverse complement strand
GTGCCGTTTTTTATCATCGCGGAACAATTCAGAAAAAAAACCGCGCGCTCGGACGAGGAAATCACAAAACAAAAATTAGAAATCGGCGGCATCATCACTGATGTTGCGCCCACGGCCCTTGCCCTCCTCGGCATTGAGAAGCCGATAGAGATGACGGGACAGAGTTTACTTGAAAAATTATTGAGGCAATGATATGTTTTTGATGGAGACGATTGATTTTCTTTATTGTTTCGGTTTCGAGTGTCCCGATGTTTTTGGCGCAACGGCGAAGGTCTCATCGTTGAGTCCTTCCCACGCCCTGAACTCTTTTTCAAGATCAAGCGTTGCCTTTATACTTCCCAGATAAAAGAGTATGGCTCTCTCAAGGATTTCCTTCTCATCCGTTCCTATTAGTCGCGCGGCTTCCCGGATGCCCCGCGCATTTTTTTTGTGAGCGTAAATGTGGTCATTGTTTATTTTCTTTACTACTGCTTAGTTTCCGTTTGATCACCTCGTCAATGAGGCCGTATTTTTTGGCTTCCTCCGGGTCCATCCAGAAGTCGCGGTCCGTGTCGCTTTCTATTTTTTCAAGCTTCTGTCCCGTATGTTTGGCAAGTATCCCGTTGATCCGCGCCTTGACGCGCAGGATTTGCCGCGCCGCGATTTCAATCTCCACTGCTTGCCCCTCGGCACCCCCCATCACCTGATGGAGGAGGATTTCGCTGTTGGGGAGCGCGAAGCGTTTGCCCTTTGCGCCCGACCCGAGCAGGGTGGCGGCCATGGATGCGGCAACTCCCACGCAGATAGTGGAGACATCGGGCTTTACATACTGCATGGTGTCGTAAATCGCAAGTCCGGCAGTCACTGATCCGCCCGGAGAATTGATGTAAATTTTGATGTCTTTTTTATCATCCTCGGATTCTAAGAAGAGGAGCTGGGCAATGACCGCGTTTGCAACGCCGTCCACAATGGGCCCGCCGAGAAAAATAATCCGTTCGCGCAAAAGCCGCGAGTAGATATCATAAGCCCGCTCCCCAAACTGCGATTTCTCAATTACCGTCGGGATAAGGTATTGATTGGCGACTTCGTGTTGGTTTTTCATAATCCTATATTACTCCATATTTTCTAAAAACTCAAATACCTTTTCGTTGCGTAGGATCCCTTGGGTATAGTCGCGCAGCTCGGCAGGGTCTATTTTTTTGGCTGCTCCGTTGGTATTTTTTAATTGCGCCAGATACTGATTAGCGCGCGCGGTGATTTCTTCCTCGGACGGAACAATATTTTCTTCCCGTGCGATTTCGCGCAAGCAGAGTGCCGCGCGGACCCGATTTTTTGCTTCATCCTGCCATCCGGCACGCAACTCTTCTTCTGATTTTTTTATGTGGAGCAGATAATCCGGCCATTGCATGCCCAGGTCCGCGATTCCCGCTTTGAGTTCTGCGGCCATCTTTTCAATTTCGGACGCGATGAGCACTTCGGGTACATCCATGACTGCCTGCCGCGCGATCCCGGCGATGATAAGGCCGCGGACGCGTTGGGATTCTTTTTCTTTTTTTTCGGCGAGGATCCCTTCGCGGACAGTGGCGCGGAGCGCCTCAAGTGAAGCAAATCCACCGAGTCCGACCGCAAATTCGTCCGTAATCTCGGGCAGTATCCGCTCCTGAACCGCTTTCATGGTAACGCTAAAGTCAAGCGATTTTCCGGCAACGGATTGCTCGCGCCAGTCGGGCGGCACCGCGAGCATGAATGTCTTTTGCTCATTGATGTGCATGCCGACGAGTTGATCCTCAAACCCGGGCATGAATTTGCCCTGCCCGATGACCAGCGGATGATTGCGCGAATCGCCCTCGGCGATTTTCACGCCGTCGCGGCGTATTTCAAAATCCACCTCTACATGGTCTCCGTGAGCGGCCGGACGCGATGCCGCGATTAACTTCATGCGGGACTCGGCAAGCCACCCGATTGCTTTTTCTATTTCTTCGCCAGTGACGCTCTGTTCTTTTTTGTCCGCCGCTGCTTTTTTGGCGATCGCGCGCCAGTCCGGCAGCTCCACGCTCGGTAGAACCGCCATTTTTATTTTGTAGGTGAATTCGTTACCGGGCGCGAGTTTGATAATGGTGACTTCGGGCCGTCCAATCGCCGGATGATCGGCAGGAAATTTGCCGTCCCGTACCAGTTCCTCCCGCGCTTTGGGAAAACTTGCGCGTACCGCAATCTCCGTGGCTTCTTCATAGACGGCGTGTTCTCCGATTTTGTTTTTTACCGCATCGTATGTCGCCTTACCCGGACGAAATCCCTCAATGTTCACTTTTTCCGAAATCAAAGCCGCCGCGGTTTTCAAGTGCGGCGCAAATTCGTCCGGAGAGAGCGTGACGGTAATTTCAATCTCGGATTTCGGAAGTTTTTTAACGGTGAAGTTCATAGCGGTTATAGCAACTCCCGAAATTGCTCAACGGTCATACCTGCTCGCTCGATGATTTTCGCAACCGCACTCCGTTTCAGATCTTTGGTGTGATACGCGATAGTTATCCGTGCCGCTGGCTTGTAAGGATGCTTCAAGATATAATGACTGCCGGAAATATGGTGAACGAAAAACCCTGCCCGAAGCAGAGCGCGGATGACTTTTTGAGGAGTGAGTGCCGGCAATCGTTCATTCATGCCGGAGTAAGAATCACTCGCAGTTTTTCTTTCACCGGACTTTGTCTCAGTGTCTTGTCGCGCGGGATTGCCAGTCCGTCCTTTTGTATGCTCTCCAAGTACCCGCGAATCGCGTCTCTTGCCATTTCCCGCGCTTGTTTCAGGGTATCTCCTTCAGTCACTAATCCCGGCAGTGCGGGGCAAGTCACGACATATCCACCCTCTTCTGCCGGCTCAAAAAGCACCGTATAGTTATATTCCTCTTGCTGAATTGTTTCTTGCAGTTTCGTCATCAAGATTAAGAGTATACAATTTGAATATAGCCGTCAATGAATCGAGATGTATCCGTATCGCCACCACCATCGCGGACCGCCGCCCCAGTCGCGAAGCACTTGGTCATAAGTGCGTTGCGTATTCCCAATGGGAACATCTTTATCGTGATATCGGAGCG
>CAYIQI010000086.1:0-3077 GCA_964365545.1 uncultured Candidatus Saccharibacteria bacterium | reverse complement strand
GCGTCAGTCCCCAATCTCCTGCTCAACGGGACGCTCGGCATCGCGGTGGGTATGGCGACCAATATCCCGCCGCACAACCTCGGCGAGGTCGTGTCTGCGACACTGCATCTGATAGACAATCCCAAAGCATCGCCGGAAGACCTCATGCAATTCGTCAAAGGTCCTGATTTCCCGACTGGTGGCGTGATTTACGATGAGAAAGAGATCCGCGCCGCATACGCGTCTGGCAAGGGCGCGATTCTCAACCGCGGCAAGGCCGAGATAGAGGACGGCCCGCGCAACTCGTCGCAGATAGTCATCTCCGCGATCCCCTACCAGGTCAATAAATCCGAGATGATTGAGAAAATGGCGGCGCTCGTACAGGAGAAAGTGATCGAGGGTATCCGCGACATCCGTGACGAGTCGGACCGCGACGGGCTTCGGGTAGTCGTGGAGCTGAAGCAAGACGCGCATCCGCAGAAAATCCTCAATAATCTCTACAAACACACGGATTTGGAACGGACATTCCATCTCAATATGCTGGCGCTGGTGGATGGCATACAGCCGGTCGTACTGCCCTTGAAAAATGTGCTCGAAGAGTTTATCAAGCACCGCGAGATTGTCATTACGCGCCGTACGAAGTTTGACCTTGCCCGTGCTCGGGAGCGGATCCATATTTTGGAGGGATTGAAAATTGCCTTGGATCACATTGACGCGGTTATCACGACCATCCGCAAGTCCGCGGATAGAGGCGAAGCGCATGCTAATTTGATGAAGAAGTTCGGGCTTTCGGATCTGCAGGCGTCGGCAATTTTGGATATGCGTCTCGCGACACTTGCGGGTTTGGAGCGACAGAAAATAGAGGATGAGCTCAAAGAAAAACAGGGACTGGCGCGCGCTCTGGACGCATTGCTCAAAGATACGCACAAAATCCGCGAGGTGGTGAAGAAGGAACTCTCGGATATAAAGGATAAATATGGCGATGAGCGCAAAACCGCGGTGATTAAGTCCTCACCCCGCGCGCTGTCCGATGAGGACTTGATCGCGGATGAAGAAGTAGTCGTGGTGCTTACGCGCGGCGGCTACATCAAGCGGCTCAAGCCCGAGAGCTGGCGCGTGCAAAAGCGCGGGGGCAAGGGGCTCATTGGCATGGAGACCAAAGAAGAAGACATGGTGGAGCAGTTGCTTGCCTGCTCTACGCACGCCGCCCTACTTTTTTTCACGGACACCGGCAAGGTATACCGCGTGGCGGCGCACGAGGTGCCGGAGGGTTCCCGTACTGCCAAAGGCAAGGCGATTTTCAATCTGCTTTCCATTGGAGCGCAGGAGCGCGTCACTTCTATCCTTGCAATCCCCAAGGGACTCAAGCCCAAAGGCGGGGAGATGTTTGTCGTGATGGCAACCAAAGACGGGATTATGAAAAAAGTGGATGCGATCTCTTTTGAGACCGTGCGCCAGTCAGGATTGATCGCGCTTACCTTGAAATCGGGCGATATGCTCCGGTGGGCGAGGATGACGAGTGGCAAAGACGAAATTATGCTCATCACCCGTCAAGGACAGGCGATAAGATTTTCAGAAAGAGACATCCGTGCCATGGGCAGGCAGGCCGCAGGCGTACACGCGATGCGTATGAAAAAGAACGATGAAATCGTGGGTATGGATATTGTGGAAAATGAAAAAGCAAAAAATAAAGAGTCGCGTCTGCTTGCGGTGATGGAAAATGGATTTGGCAAAACCACGCCGTTGAGCCAGTACAAGCGCCAGAAGCGCGGGGGATCCGGCATCAAGACCGCCAAAATTACGCCCAAAACCGGCGCGCTGGTGAGCGCGCGCATTATCGCGGGCGAAGAAGAAGAAATTATCGCAATCTCGCGCAAGGGAGTCGTGATTCGCACAGGACTTGGCGCCATCCCCTCCCTCTCCCGCTCCACCCAGGGAGTGCGCATTATGAAAATGGAGGAGGGTGATGCCGTGGCATCTATCACGACTTTGTAAGCCGCAATCAAAAATTCGCCGGAAGGCGGATTTTTGTTATGGCGCGCCGGATCAATCACTGCATCGCGTAGTTTTTTGCAGCAAAGGTGTACTGCTCCACAAAAATGCGTTTGAACTGGATGATGGAAAGCAGTTCGTAGAACACGAGCACCGCTTCGCGATACTCTTTTTCGTCCACACTGCGGTATGACAATGGCGCGCAGTGATGTGCCAGCAGAAGCGCGTTTACCATGAGGCGCGCCGTGCGCTTATTGCCATCCTCAAAGGGCTGAATATAACTGATGCCCAGGAGCGCTGTCAGCGCTTTTGCGTACGGCGTCTCCGCTTTGGCGACTGCTTGTGCAAGCGCATCTACCGCCTCGGCGATTTGATACCGGTTGTCCAGCGGCCGGTATTTTGACCCGATGACGCCGACCGGCTTTTGACGCAAACCAAACCCAACGCTCAAGTCCTTGACCAAAAGCCGATGCACCTCTTCCAGATTTACCCGCGTAAGCGTCGTGAATTCTTTTGCGTGTTCGTGGATGAACTGAAACGCGTCTTTATGATTGAGGATCATGATGGCTTCTTTTTTGTCGTGCCCCGGCGCTTCTGTATGCTCCATAATGAGTTTCTCGGTGTCCAAAAGCGTATAGGTGTTGCCTTCTATTTTTGAGGATTTCCACGAGAGTTCTATGAGGAGCCGTTCCAGTTCTTTTTTCGCAATGGCAGGCGGCAAGTCCGCTGTCCGGCGCCGATACTCGCTCGTTGCCTGCGCCAGCGCATTGTCTTCAGACGGAGAAAAAATATCTGCCGGCCATGCAGGGAAGAGATCAAAATTGAAACGATCCAGACCGTACCGCTTGTCCGGCTCCGTCGCGCAGTACGCGGCCGCACCCACGGCGCTTGCCATGCGTCCGGCAATGCCGATGCCGTATGCGCGGGATCGTCCGTTTCCCGATGCGCGCAAGAGTCCCGCCACCGCCATACGGGACAGCTCTCTCTTTACGCTCACGAGCGATATATCTTCCCCTGTCTTTACCAATTCGGCGTGGACGCGCGAAGAAGACAGAGTATCCTCGCCAGCCACGAGAAATAGGCGCAAAATCTCCTGTTGTCTTTTG
>CAYIQI010000085.1:0-3149 GCA_964365545.1 uncultured Candidatus Saccharibacteria bacterium | reverse complement strand
TCAAACGCGCCCGCCTGATCCGTCCTGCCGTCAAGCCGATGGAATACTATTTCCTGTCCGCCGCCCACAAGCGCGATATTGGCGATCTGCACGGATGCCGGCAAATTATAAATCGTCGTATTCGCCGATCCGGCATACGAGGCGCCGCTAAAAAGAATGAATCGCGCGGACTCGAGACGCACCCCCCATTCCAATCCGTCCTGCCCCGCCGCGGCGCGCGCCGCGGCAGCACTCAACACCGAAAGAACATTCTGTCCGCTCACGGCCAGATCGCGCGCGCGCCGCGACGCGGCAAATGACGCCATTGCAAGCGCGCCCACGAGCGCCATGATACCTATGACGACGGCGATCTCGATCAAGGTAAACCCCCGCCGCCCGATGAATGTCCGATGACAAAACCCCCATGACCAAAAATATTTTTGGCCATTGCATCCTTGGACATATATTGGAAACTGGGATTTGGACATTGAGATTTTAAGCCCCGATATTCCCCAAGCTCGTATAAATCGGCTGAAGCATGGACACCGCAAAAAATCCGACGGCAACCCCGATAGCCACCATCATAATCGGCTCGATTAGCGTGGAAAGATTTTTTGTAACATCCGCGACTTCTTCCTCAAAAAACATTGCCAGGCGCAGGAGCATCTCTGCGGTCTTGCCGGTTTCTTCTCCCACGCCAACCATCTGCGTCACCAGCGGACGGAACACCGACGGATGAGCCATAAGAATCGTCCGCAACGGCTGGCCTTTTTGGATTTCCACCGCCGCGTCCTTGATCGCTGAGCGGAACACGGCGTTTGAGAGCACCCCTGCAGTAATCTCCAATGAACGAATAATCGGCACGCCCGATGAAATAAGATACGCAAGAATCCGACAGAATCTCGCCACATTAAATGTCCGCAGGAGCGCTCCAAAAATCGGAATCTTGAGGAGAAAGCGGTCAATCGCCATGCGGCCCCGCGCGGACTTCCGTATGCGCCACGCTCCTGTAGCGCCTGCCGCCGCAATGCCCAGCATCCAGAGCCCGTAGCGAATGAGGTTGTCGCTCAGCGCAATGATAACCCGCGTGGTCGCGGGCAGGGGCACGCCGAGTTCCTTGATGACCGCGGTGAGCGAAGGAACCACATAAATCATCATGAGCGTCCCGACGCCCGCCAGCGCCACCACGATAAACCCGGGATAGGCAAGGGCGCCCCGGACGCGCTTGCGCAATGTATTGTCTTTTTTCATCTGATTCGCGAGCATTTTCAAGACAAGCGTCAATTTGCCGGTCGTCTCGCCGACTTCAATCATATTTACGAATAACTCTCCAAATACTTTTTCATGGACCCTCAACGAATCCGCAAATGACTTCCCTTTCACCACATTGTCGTTGACATCGGCAATCACCCGCCTGAATCTGGGATTTTTTGCCTCCTGCCCCAACGCCTCCATCGCCTTGGTAAGCGATAGCCCTGCCGCGACCATCACCGAGAGATTGCGCGCAAAAAACATTTTGTCTACGATCGAAATCGGCAGAAACTTGCCCGCCATCTCGCCAATGTCAATATTAAATCTGCTTGCGAGCCCTTGCTTCGCGTGCGCCTCAAGCATCATCATCCCTTCCTGCTTCAACGCCTGCGCCAACGCCTTGTCATCCGGCGCTTCCCGCTCACCAGCGGATATTTTTCCCTCCTGATTCGTAGCGGAATAGGTAAATACGGGCATATCTTCCAGTATAACACATCCCCTTGAACGCGCGCGAGCAAAGATGCTATAATGGCGTCAAGAACAATTGCGATGTAACACAATCATTATGAAAATTGAAAAAATCCTTCGGGAAGCGGTTGACGCGCACGCATCCGACATCTATATAACCACCGGCGCCCCGCCGACATTCCGCGTCCACGGAGAACTCGTCCCGCTCAAAGACCATCCGCCGCTCACGGACGAGACGGCGCGAGAGTATCTCACGGACACCATGACCGAGGCGCAACAGCAGGCATACGCCGCCGATATGGACATTGATTTTGCCATCCATGTGCCGGATCTTGCGCGCTTTCGCGTCAATGTCTTTATGCAACGCAAGGGCATCGGCGGGGTGCTGCGGCTCATCCCCTCTAAAATCCCCACTATGGAGGAATTGCGCCTGCCCGAAGCGTTCAAAAAAATACCGGAGTTTTCTAACGGACTCGTGCTGGTCACCGGCCCCACCGGCAGCGGCAAATCAACGACGCTTGCCGCCCTCATCCAAAGCATCAACGAAACCGAGGGAGCGCACATCATCACCATTGAAGACCCCATAGAGTTTGTCTATGAAAACAAAAAATCCGTGGTGGATCAGCGCGAAGTTGCCACCAACACCAAAAGTTTTCAGGTGGCTCTGCGCGCGGCCCTGCGCGAGGATCCGGACGTCATTCTTGTCGGAGAGATGCGGGATCTGGAGACCATCGCGCTTGCCATCACCGCGGCGGAGACCGGACACTTGGTATTTGGCACGCTCCATACGAGCGGAGCCGCCAAAACCATTGACCGCATTGTCAATGTATTTCCGGGAGAACGGCAGAATCAGATCCGCTCGGAACTATCCGCGGTACTACGCACCGTGGTCTGGCAGCAGCTCCTGAAAACAAAAGACGGCAAAGGCCGCGTTGCCGCTTTTGAAATCCTTTTTGCCACGACCGCGGTAGCAAATCTCATCCGCGGCAACAAAATCCACGAGATTCCCTCCACTATTGAAACGGGCGCCAAAGACGGCATGCAGACCATGCAACAATCCATATTCCCCCTACTCAAACAGGGACTCATCTCACAGGAAGAGGCCTTGAGCAACCTGCCGCAGGAGCTGTCGCCCAGCGAACTCAAGCGATGGATGCAATAGCGGCGCGTCTCGCGCGCATCGCGATCGCCGATGGATACGGCGGCAAGGCGTACGCCTTGCCGCCGTATCGCATTGCGCGCGCGTTTGAGCAAAAATCGCAACAATGGTACGATACATCCGCATGGAGGGGTCGCATAGAGGCCTAGTGCGGCGGTTTGCTAAACCGCTATATGGCGTCAAAACCATATCGAGGGTTCGAATCCCTCCCCCTCCGCCAAATTGCACTTTTTGACGAAAACCCCCACTAAGGAAGCCAGCCCCGCCACTGCTCGACAAGCTCGCCACACCA
>CAYIQI010000084.1:0-3167 GCA_964365545.1 uncultured Candidatus Saccharibacteria bacterium | reverse complement strand
GAGGAAAAAGGAATACCGCGCGAGAAAATCTTTGAAACCATTGAGATGGCGCTGGCGGCCGCGTACAAACGCGACTACGGCAAGCGGGGACAAATCATCCGCGCCAAACTCGATCCGGAAAGCGGCGGCGTGAGCATGACGCAGATCAAAATCGCCGTGGACGAGAGCATGCTCAAGCCGGAGGAAGAAGATACCGGGGATGCGCCGGAAATCATTGAGTCCCCCGGCCGCGGGCGCCGGTATGAGCCGGAAGACGAGGAAATTTCGGCGGAGAAAAAAGTCCGCTTCAATCCGGAAAAACACCTCATGCTCGATGAGGCAAAAAAGGTCAAACCCGACGCCATGCCCGGCGATGAATTGATATTTCCCGTGGCGCAGGATGAAGTCGCGGGCTACGGGCGCATCGCGGCGCAGACCGCAAAACAAGTCATCCTCCAACGGATCCGCGAGGCGGAACGCGAAGCGGTTTTTGACGAATACAAAGACAAAGAGGGCGAGCTTACCTCGGGTATGGTCCAGCGCGTGGAGGGGCGCAATGTCTTCGTGGACATCGGACGCAGTGCGGGGTTACTCCCGCCCGAAGAGCAAATTCCGGGCGAAAATTACCGCATCGGCGAGCGCATCAAAGTACTCATCGCGCTTGTCGAAAAAAATCCGCGCGGCCCCGGAGTATTCCTCTCGCGCACGCACCCGCGCCTCCTGAAAAAGCTCTTTGAGCTGGAAGTGCCGGAAATCGCGACCGGTAGCGTGGAGATTAAAGCCGTGGCGCGCGAGCCCGGGTCCCGCTCCAAGGTCGCGGCGGTCTCGCATGAGCAGGGCGTGGACCCGGTAGGCTCGCTCGTGGGGCAAAAAGGCGTGCGCGTCTCCACGGTCATCCAGGAGCTCGGCGGAGAAAAAATAGACATCATCAGCTGGAGCGACGACCCAAAGGAATTGATTGCGCATGCGCTCTCGCCCGCGAAAGTCATCGGCGTGGAAATCAACGAGCACCGGCATGATGCGCGCGCCACCGTGCCGGAAGACCAGCTGTCGCTTGCCATCGGCAAACGGGGACAGAATGTGCGGCTTGCCGCCAAACTGACCGGCTGGAAAATCGACGTGCGGCCGCCGTATGTGCCGCCAGAGGAAGATGCCGCCACGGAACAAGAGACGGCCGCGCCCGAGACGGGAGAAACAGAAGATGAACAATCCAAAGACAAGGATGTAACCGCCGAGAATCAAGAATAACGAATCAAGAATCAAGGCGCGTCGCAGCATCCTTGATTCTTTATACCGGCTTCTTGATACTCTCCATCGCGTATGATTCTTTTCCCCATTATCGCGTCCCTCGTCTCCATCGTATTTGCGCTGTTCCTGATCTATACGATCCGCCAATACCCGGCGGGCAGCGGACTGCAGGTTGACATCGCCTCTGCTATCAGGCAGGGCTCGACCGCGTATCTGCGCCGGCAGAATATGACGATCGGAGCTGTTGCACTCATTGTAACTCCGCTTCTTTGGATCGTTTTTGGCGGCATGACCGCGCTGGGATTTACCATCGGCGCCGTTGCGTCAGCCCTCGTCGGGTATCTGGGTATGATGACCTCGGTGGACGCCAATGTCCGCACGACCGAAGCCGCAAAAACCGGCCTTGCGCGGGCGTTTCGCGTCGCGTTTCTCGGGGGCTCGGTCACCGGATTCCTCGTGGTCGGCCTCGGGCTTTTTTCCGTGTCCCTATTTTATTATATCGCGCAAAGCGTGGTACCGCTCGTGGGCCTGGCATTCGGCGGATCGCTCATCTCGGTGTTTGCGCGCCTGGGCGGCGGGATTTTTACCAAAGGCGCTGATGTGGGCGCGGATCTGGTGGGTAAAGTGGAGGCGGGCATCCCGGAGGATGATCCGCGCAACCCGGCGGTGATTGCCGACAATGTCGGCGACAATGTCGGCGATTGCGCAGGCATGGCAGCAGATTTATTTGAGACATACGCCGTCACCTCCATCGCCGCCATGCTCTTGGGATCGCTCTTGTTTCCGGGCAATGACACCATAATCCTCCTCCCGCTTGCCATCGGCGGCATTGCCATCCTTACCTCCATTGCCGGAGTCCTGCTGGTCCGCGTCAAGAAAGAAAGCGGCATCATGGCGGCGATGTACCGCGGCCTTCTTATCGCATCGGTCCTCGCGCTCGCTTTACTCTGGCCGCTTTTTGCATCCCTGCTCCCGCGCCCGCTCGTCAATCCATTTTTTCTTGCATCCTTTGTCGGCATCGCGGTCACCGGCCTCATGGTCGTGGTCACCGAGTATTACACCTCCAAAAAATTCAGGCCGGTCAAATCAATCGCCCGCGCATCCCTCACGGGCCACGGCACCAATATGATCATCGGGCTTGCGTTCTCGCTGGAAGCAACCGCGTTACCCATCATCATCATCTCCGCCGGCATGCTTGTCGCGTTCAGCGCCGCCGGGCTCTACGGCATTGCGCTTGCCGCCATGACCATGCTCTCTCTGGCGGGCATCATCGTGGCAATTGATGCGTTCGGCCCCATCACCGACAACGCGGGCGGCATTGCCGAGATGGCGGGCCTGCCCGAAGCGGTGCGCGCGATCACCGATCCCCTGGACGCAGTCGGCAATACAACCAAAGCCGTCACCAAAGGGTATGCCATTGCGTCCGCCGGCCTTGCCTCGCTCGTGCTTTTCGCCTCGTATGTGGAGGAATTGAAAAACTTCGGCAAAGTGCTTTTCTTTGACCTGTCGGATCCTTATGTGATGGCAGGGCTTTTTATCGGCGGCATGATGCCGTATTTGTTCGGCTCCATCGCGATGCGCGCAGTCGGCAAAGCGGCGCAGAGCGTGGTGGAAGAAGTGCGCCGCCAGTTCCGCGAGATTACCGGCATTATGGAAGGCACGGCAAAACCCCAATACGACAAAGCGGTTGATATTGTGACAAAAGCCGCGCTCCGCCAGATGATTGTGCCGGCGCTCATCCCGATCGCCATCCCCCTTGCCATCGCATTTTTCATGGGGTCGCACGCGCCGGTCATGCTCGGCGGAGTTCTTATCGGCTCCATTGTCACCGGGCTTTTCGTCGCCATCTCCATGACGAGCGGGGGTGCGGCATGGGACAATGCAAAAAAATATATTGAGGAAGGCAACTACGGCGGCAAAAAATCCCCGGCGCATCAGGC
>CAYIQI010000083.1:0-3185 GCA_964365545.1 uncultured Candidatus Saccharibacteria bacterium | reverse complement strand
ATACCACACAATCGCTTCCTGCGCCGGCATATTTTCCAACACATGCAATAAAACGCGTTGCCCGGATTGCGCGGCGCATCCGCGCCGCGCTATAATACCCTCCATGAGCGGCTTTCTTTTTTTCTCCGCGGACTACTTCATCTGGCACTATGGCCGCGCGGTGCGGGACTTTTGGCGTATCAGCCGCGATCTTTTATGGTTTGGGTACCACTTTTTCTCATTGCCGACGCTTACGCGCACTCTTTTTGCTCCATTCAACCGCATCCGGAGCCAAGGATTCAGCATCACGGAGATTGAGGCCTCGCTCCAAAACATAACCCTGAATCTGGTGTCGCGCGCCGTGGGATTTTTTCTGCGCAGCATTGTCATTGCCGCAGGCATTGTGTCTGAAATTATCCTCGCTCTCCTACTCGTTGCCGCGTTCCTCTGCTGGCTCACGCTTCCCCTGCTTGTCGTTTTTCTTTTTGCATTTGCCGCACGTATACTTACATGATGTTCTCCTTTGCTAAAAGTAAGTTTGCGTCAGTCGCGTGGCTGGAATGCATCCTGCCACGGCGCGCACGCCGCATCGCGAACCGCACGGCTCTTTTTGGCATTGCCGTATCTTTGCTCATCTCGTCGCCAAGATTATTCGCGGCCATGCTCGGCCTGCGACTCTTGCTCCTCATGCTTGACGCCTACGGCCGCTCGGCCACTACTGATCCACGCGGCGACGCCGGAGCCGACAATCTCGCAGGCCGCATGAATTGGCACGCGGCGATGATCTGGCGCGCCGCCTCCACATACCGCGCCACCCCCCGCTCTTTTGCCGACCTTGCCGCAGGATTTGCCCGGCCGGCGGTCGGACGCGCAATCCTCACACGCCTGGGCATCAGCCAAAGACAATATCAAGAAGCGCTGGCCGCGCCGTCAAACCCGGCCGATATTCCGTCTGATCCAAAACTTATTCTTGCGCCTCTCATGGCAAAAAATCAGCAGATCGCATCCGGCGATTTTCTTGGACTCCTATTCGTCAATCACACTCCGACCAGAGGTCTCTTTCTCGCGTCCGGACTCACCGAAGAAGATCTAACCGGCGCCGCGTCCTGGGTAGAGCGATCACTTGATGCACGAGACCTGCAAGAACGCTGGTGGAGCCGCGCGCGGCTCTCGGCAATCCCGGGCATCGGCAAAAAATGGGCGTACGGCCGCACCTTTCTCCTCAATCAGTTCGGCCGGGAACTCGCAAGCGGCACGCACGGGCAGAGCGGGAGAGAAGATGAATTGCATCTATTGGAAACCGCGCTTCTGAAGCAATCGGGCGCTAATACACTCCTCATCGGAGACCCGGGCGCCGGCAAAAAAACCATTCTCGCGGGGCTTGCCGGCCGCATCCGGCAGGGCATCGCATCTCCCCTACTTGAAGACAAGCGCGTCATGATGCTTGACGGAGTTGCCGTCACCGGATCTGCCAAGACCAAGGGTGATACCGAAGCATTGCTCATCGCTATCCTGAACGAAGCAACTGCCGCGGGCAATATTATTCTTGCTATTGCCGCATTTCCTGAGTTTGTGGCGTCACTCGCCTCTCTGGGGGTAAATGCGGGGCAGATCCTCGTGCCGTATCTTGCAGATCCTGCGCTACACATCGTAGCGCTCGCGGATACCGCCCCATTCCGGCGCACCATCGCGTCTGACGCAGGACTCCTATCGCATTTTGAAACCATTTATCTTGACGACATTGATCGTGCGCGCCTCATTGAGATTCTAGAAAACCACGCGCCCGCGCTTGAGGGCGCATACCGCGGACGCATCCTTATCACCTATTCTGCACTGCGCGCCGCGGCTGACGCCGCACTCAATCACCTCACCGAGGGCGCGCTCCCGGGCCGCGCGATTGGCTTGATGGAGGAAGCCGCGGCCGCCGCGGGAGGCGCGGCAAAACGCAATATCGTCACGCCCGAATATGTCATGCGCATCGTCAGCCAAAAAACACATCTGCCCATGGGCGCCATAACCGGAGACGAACGGCTCGCGCTCCAGAATCTCGAGCCCACGCTCCATGCGCGCGTCGTCGGCCAGGATACTGCCATTGCCACCATTGCCGATGCCATCCGCAGAGCCCGCACGGGAGTCCGCAATCCCCGGCGCCCCATCGGGAGTTTCCTTTTTCTCGGGCCCACGGGAGTCGGCAAAACCGAATCCGCCAAAGCCCTTGCCGCCGTGTATTTTGGAAACGAGGAGCGTATGATCCGCTTTGACATGAGCGAATACCAAACGGAAGAAGACGTAGGCAAACTGTTGGGCTCCGCCGGCCGCAACGACCCGGGCATGCTGGCCGCCGCGGTCCGCCAATCCCCGTACGCGGTACTCCTGCTGGATGAATTTGAGAAATCGCGTCTGGAGATCCGCAACATATTCCTGCAGATTCTTGACGAAGGATTTTTTACTAATGCCCTCGGCGAGCGCGTCATCCTGCGCGACATGATTATCATTGCCACTTCCAACGCGGGCGCGCTCCTCATCCAAAATATGGTCCGACAAGGTAAAAACCCGGCGGCGGAAAAAGACACCATTATTGATGCCATAGAGCGCGAAGCGCATCTGGCGCCAGAACTGCTCAATCGCTTTGACTCGCTCGTTATATTCTCTCCACTGGATGCGACCGCGCTGCACGCCGTGGCAGGACTTATGCTCGCCAAACTCGCCGTCCGTCTCAAAGAGCAAAACTATATCTTGGACATCACACCCGAACTCATTACAGCGACCGCGACCGGCGGATTTGATCCCCAATTCGGCGCGCGCCCCATGCAGAGATGGATACAAGATCATATAGAAAAAGCCGTTACCGACGGCATCCTGTCGGGCACCATCGCGCCGGGTGCCGCCTTTGCCGTCAACCCCGTTGATTTCACTATCGCTTGACATCTTCTTCTCCCTCGGTATACTGGCATCATCAGGGAAGATTGACGCTGGATGGTCCGTGGAAACGGGCCGATTTTTATAACCGATGCCGATATTGCCCGTGCTACGCCATCAAAGGCACATCTGGGACAATGTCCCACGGGTGCCGTGCGAAGCAACTTCGGGCAAAATCGGCAGCGAAACCATGGATCTCAAATCATTCACTTCCGCGATCCAGCAGATCGCAGAGGAAAAAGGAATACCGCGCGAGAAAATCTTTGAAACCATTGAGATGGCGCTGG
>CAYIQI010000082.1:0-3235 GCA_964365545.1 uncultured Candidatus Saccharibacteria bacterium | reverse complement strand
ATGAGTCCC
This sequence comes from uncultured Candidatus Saccharibacteria bacterium, assembly GCA_964365545.1. Taxonomy (GTDB): domain Bacteria; phylum Patescibacteriota; class Minisyncoccia; order Sungbacterales; family HO2-52-23; genus 2-02-FULL-52-23. The sequence continues at coordinate 3,226 of CAYIQI010000082.1, read as the reverse complement.
GCCGGAGCAAGTATCTCCGCGGCATACTTTTCCTGAAACACGATGATGGCGCTCTGCGTGAGCCGGCCGAAGAATCCTGTTGCCCCGTCCGCGGCAAGGAGTCCTTCGCGCACCAAAATCCCTTGCATTAATTTCACATCATCCCCGCGCATCCCTTGCTTCAGAGTCCGCGCAAGCGCCCCTGCCGCGGCAGATGAGGAAGGCGCGGATTTCTGCGCCGCCGCTCCCGAAGACCCCGCCGCCTTGATACTCACCTGATCCGTATTCACGGACTCATTGCCTGCAGGATCAACCGCGCGCACGGTGTAGTAGTAGGTGGAGCCGTCAGCCAGCCCTTCGCGGTCGACAAACGCCGCGGCGCTGACTCGCGCCGCGCGCACCGTACCAAGCTCCCCGGCCTTCAAAGACCGGTACACCTTTGCATAGTCAAAATCCTTGGCCGGATTTTTCCATGAGACGCTCACTTTTCCCCCGCCCGCAGTCTTTGCGCCAACCCCTGATGGCGCCGCCGGAGGCGTTGCGTCCGCGCGCGCGGTAATCGCAAAGCGCGTCAGGTGATCCACGCGGCATACCGCAACATTGCGCTCGGCGTCAATCGTGCAATTATCCATCGGCACCCACACGCCGGTTTTATCATCAAAGTAACTGGGCACAATCGCGTCTTCGCTCACTCCCTGCTCTTTGAGATCCGCTTCGCTGTAGGGAATAACTATTTCCGCCTCTTTCTTCAATGAGGTAATGCTGTTGCCTGCCGAATCGTGTACCGTCACATCATACACCGTACTCACCACATCGGTTCCCGCTTGGGTCGGCGCCTCCACCGTGGGCTTGATATCTATCTTTACCTCGCCCGGTGCGCCCGATGCCGCGGGCGGCAGAGTAATCTTGGCGCCGTCAGCCGCTTGCGCCACCACTTGCTGGCTCCCGGGCTCGCTCACGCTCACCGAGGGCGGCAAAGGAACCAATGCTTGCTTCGTAAGCAGCAATTCTATGATCACCGGACTCGCCTTTACATCCACCACGATCTCCGGGGACTTATACGGAAAACTCTTGTACTCCTTGCCCGCGCCCACATGCCATCGCTCATTCGCTCCTACTGCAAAGGAAAACGCGCCTTGCTTGTCCGCGCGCGCTGACGCGAATCCCCCGCGCTCGCTCCACGCCCAGACAAACGCATCCACCGCAATACCCTCTTCAATTTTTGTAGTCCCGCTCATGGTAAGCGCGCCGATCGTCTGCTTCTTCTTGAAGGTAAGCGTTATTTCTTGTGTTTTGCCGCCGACAAGCCGCACTTCCTGCTCCACGGGATTTACATACCCGCGTTGTTGAGGCATATACGCGCGCACATAGTGCGTACTTGCGGGAAGCGTGAATTTCGCTTTGCCGTCAGCACCGGTAATCCGAAACTCCGGAGCAGACGGAGGCAAAGAAGAACTCGCGGAAGAATCAAGGAAACCGCTGTGCGCGTCCGCGATGACGCCGACACTCTCCAACGGAGCCCCGGCTTCATCCAGCGCGGATACGATCATGGTCGCGTTGCTTGCGGTAACCGTGAAGTTGCGGGTAATTGTTTCTTCTTTGGCGTCCCGCGTAAATGCCACCCCTTGTGGCTTGCCGTTCCATGTCCAGTTTGCGCGGCTGGATTCGCGGGGGCGAACTCCCACAAACCATTGTCCGGGACCTACTTTCAAGACATACGCTCCTGCCGCGTCAGTGCCGGTACTTGTCCACTGGCGCGTCTCACTCGCATACGCGCCCACCTCGGCGTCGGTAACCGCTGTACCGTCCGCAAAGAGCACGGTGCCGGTAATGATTTTCACGGGGCTTGCGAGCGTGAAGTTGACTACTTTTGTTTCTCCGGCCGCAATACTCACTTCCCGCGGCGCCACCCGAACCGCACCCTGATAATCATGCGGCGGGTGCACTTCCACCATATAAGTCCCGGGGGGTACCGAAAGTTTGAATGCGCCGTTGGCGTCGGTCTCTGCGTTGCGGGCAAAATAATTTTGATACGAGGAGCCGCTCGCCGAATACCGCTCGATCCACGGCACAAAAACATAGATATATGCTTTGGCAAGCGGAGCGCCTTTGGCATCCGTCACACTTCCGCTAACCACGCCGCTTCCCCGCCCAGACCCGCCGGTGGTGAACGAAGCGCTGTAAGGAGTCGAAAGTATCGCGCCTCCCCGGTCGCGCAAAGAAGCAAGCACCGTGAATGTATAACTGACACCCGGCTCCAACTCACCGGAGGGCAAAAATTCAAACCCGTCTGGGAATACACTGAATGACCCGCTTACCCGCACATCCGGAGCCGCGGTCTTGGTAAGGCGGAAGAATTCTTTGGCAAGCGACGCGGGATCAAGCTCGCGCGTGAGGCGCACTCTGATGCGCGTTCCCGTTTCCACCCCTGTGGCACCCGGCTTCGGCGATGTTCCTGACGCATCCACGCTAAATACGCCTGCAACGCTCTCTGTCACGCTAAATTGAATCCCGCCGGACGCGCCATTACTATTTATCACCGATGCCCAGTATGTCCCGGGCTTCACGAGATTGTAGGGCGCCGGCAGGAGACAGCGCGGATTGGTGACTGCGCACAAGGGCACTCTGTCGTCCGGCACGGTAAAGGTAAGCGTTTTGCCGTCGGATGAGGGAAGATCTATGATAACGCCCGAGTCAAAATTAATCTGGTTTCCATACGGCAAGAATCCGGAGCCCGTTGCGGTTACGCGCGTTCCTATGGGACCGTATGCCGGCGCAAGCGATAATAGCGTGGGCGCTGTTATCGGGGTCGTGGTGCCGGTGCCGGAAGAACTGATATAGAGCAACGCAATGTTTGATTCCGTGGAGCAACCTAACGCATTGCACGCTTTGACGCGGTACTGATGCGTCTTTTCTCCAGAGGGCGCGCGATCAGTATAAGTCCCGCGCCCTCCGTACACGATACCTACTGACCCCAGCGCCGTCCATGAAGTCCCGTTATACCATTCAATTTTGTATTCATTTTCATTGGCGGCGTTGTCATTCCATGAAAGCGCGGCGTTCGTTCCCGACTGTACGGCGGTCAGATCCGTGGGCGACACCGGAATTGCGGTCGGCGTCGTAGTGCCTGTTTGTCCGGATGCCGGATACCATTCGTCATTGTCGTCCGCGCCGTAGCAACTCGTATCTCGGGGATAATCAATCAAGCCGTCATTGTCATTGTCTCTTCCGTCAGAACACTGCGCCG
>CAYIQI010000081.1:0-3244 GCA_964365545.1 uncultured Candidatus Saccharibacteria bacterium | reverse complement strand
TTGTCTTTCTGCAAGCGGTTTTTTGCAATGACACCGGCTGCCGCGTCCAGAATGACCTGCGTGGAGCGATAATTCTGGCCAAGCACAATGACTTTGGCATCGGGCCAGTCCTTTTCGAAATTGAGGATGTTGCGATAATCAGCGCCGCGGAATGAGTAGATCGCCTGCGCGTCGTCTCCTACCACCGCGATATTGCGGTGCGCTGACGCGAGCTGGCGGGTCAGCGCGTATTGGCTGGTATTGACGTCCTGGTATTCGTCCACATGGATGTAGCGGAATTGGCGTTGGTATGCGGCAAGCACATCGGGTTTTTCCGTAAACAGGCGCACGGTTTCCATGAGGAGGTCGTCAAAATCCATGGCATTGGCGTCGCGCAGCTTTTTCTGATACAGGACATATGACTCGTGGAGCGTCCGCGGGAACAAATCCGAGAGCCCCATCTGTTTCTCGTATTGTTCCGGAGTGGTGAGTTCGTTTTTGAGGCCGGAAACCGTGTGGAGCAGCATGCCCGGAGGGAATTGTTTGGGGTTGGTGCCAAGCTCCTTGCCTGCGTCCTTCATGACCGCAAGCGCGTCATCAGTGTCGAAAATAGTAAACGAGCGCTGGTGCCCTATTTTCCCGGCATGGATGCGCAGAACGCGCACACAAAAAGCATGAAAGGTGCCTAAGAATGGAAGACGGGAGACGGGAGATGAGAAATGAGAGAGGAGTATACTGATGCGCTGTTTCATCTCTTCCGCGGCTTTATTGGTAAAGGTGACGGCGAGGATCTGATCCGGCGGGATGCCGCGGCTGATCAGGCGGGCAACGCGATGCGTAAGCACGCGCGTCTTACCCGAGCCCGGGCCCGCGAGTATCAGTAGTGGCCCCTCGGTCGCGGTGACTGCCTCGCGCTGTTTTTCATTGAGTCCAGCCAACAACTCTTCGTTTTGCATCTGCCCACCCTACCATGCGGCTCAATTTTGTGCTCCACCGGGAGGGTGTACAAGCTGTGGATTGCGGGATTGACGGAATGGGTGAAAAGGGATAGAGTATGAGGGCGACAGACAAAGACCGCTTTTTTGTTTTGTAGGGGGGTAGAGATTGGATAATACCCGTGTCTATTCTTACTGATTTTCTTCATCGGTCGCCGCAAGGCGATCTCAAAAACACCGCATATAAGCCCTTTTCTGCAAAGGGCGGGATTCATTTTACGGGCGCTACTGTGCTCTTTTTTGCCGCATTTTTATTATTCTTTGGTGCGGCGCCCCGCCGGGCCGATGCCGGATTTTTTAACAATGTTTTCAAGTTTTTCGGCGGTGAGAGCCAGGCCGCCATCGTAGATGCGCCATCAGCCGGCGGGTTTTCCATGCCGCTATTGGGGAGCGATTATATTGCCGCTGCCGTAGGCAATGGATTGGCGCAGGACGATACGGCTTTGGTGGCGACCCAGGATAATGCCTTGGTATCCACCCGTAATCCCCTTGGTATTTTGCCGAGCGCCGCAGGGTCGGATCAGATTGTTGTCTATACGGTGCAGGCGGGCGATACGCCGAGCGCCATTGCAACGCGTTTCAGCATTTCGCTCAACACGCTCTTGTGGGCGAATAACCTGCGCAATGTGGCTGCGATACGGGTAGGCGACAGCCTGGTGATTCTGCCGGTGACGGGCGTGCAGTACGAGATAAAGAAAGGAGATACGATTGAGGCGATTGCCAAGAAATTTGATGCGGATACAACAGACATCATAAGTTTTAACGGCCTTGCAATCGGCGAGCCCCTGCGGGCGGGCGCGGAAATTATTATTCCGGATGGCGAGCTTATATCCCCTGCTCCGGCATCCGCCGCGCCATCCCGCGCCGCGCCATCGCGCTTTGCCGGACTTCCGGAACTGAAGGGATTCCTCATGCGGCCGATTACCGGCGGCAGAAATGTGCGCGCGACCCGCGCCAATCCGCACGGGCTTCATGGGTTTAACGGCGTGGACCTTGCCAATACCTGCGGTATGCCGGTGTTTGCGTCTGCCGAAGGCGCCGTCATTATCGCGCGCACCTCCGGCTGGAACGGCGGCTACGGCAAATATATTGTCATCACTCATCCCAACGGCGTGCAGACCGTGTATGCGCATTTGAGCGGGATTCTCATCAACGCCGGTGGCGCCGTGGCGCAAGGCATGCAGATCGGCGTGATCGGCAGTACCGGCAATTCCACGGGCTGCCATGTCCACTTTGAAGTCCGTGGCGCGAAGAATCCTTTTTAGACGCGGAGTATAAGGCAGGAGTCGGGAGCCAAGGAAGATTTGAACTCTTACTTCTTACTTCCTAATGTTTGATTTATAGTTCTTGTTTTGGTCGGTATTGCAACGCTTCGGCAAGATGATCCGATTCTATCTCCGGGGACGCGGCAAGATCCGCGATGGTGCGGCTGACTTTGAGCAGGCGGTGGTAGGCGCGCGCCGAGAGGTGGTGTTTTTCATGCGCGAGCCGGAGCATGGGCTTGAGGCCGTCGGCAATGCGAATATGCGCTTTGATTTCGCGCAGTCCCATTTCGGCATTGGTTGTGATGGTGGTGCCGGCAAATCGCTTGCGCTGGATGTCTCGCGCGGCCGCCACGCGGCCGCGTATTGTGGCAGACGGCTCTTCCTCCGCCCCCTCCAGTTTCTCATACGCGACCGCTGGTGTTTCGGCATACAAATCAATCCGGTCAAGGATGGGTCCGGAAATCTTCTTCTTGTATTTAGTCACCGCGCCCGGGGAACAGACGCAATCTTTGAGTTGATTACCGAAGTTGCCGCACGGGCACGGATTCTGGCTTGCGACGAGCATAAAATGAGCCGGGAATGTGGCGGTGCCTGCGGCGCGCGCGACGGTCACAGTCCGCGCCTCCAGCGGCTGGCGGAGCGATTCTATGACGCGCCGGTCAAACTCCGGAAACTCGTCGAGAAACAGTACGCCGCGGTGCGCGAGCGTCGCCTCGCCCGGCCGCGGGTGAGCGCCGCCGCCGATGAGCGCGATGTGCGACGAGGTATGATGCGGATTGCGGAAGGGGCGGCGCGAAAGATACGGCTCCCCCCGATCTTGATCGGGGAGCAATCCTGCGATGCTGTAGATTTTTGTCACTTCAAAAATTTCTTCCCGCTCAAGCGGCGGGAGGATAGAGGGAAGGGCGGACGCAAGAATGGTTTTGCCCGCTCCCGGAGGCCCCTCCATCAGGACATGATGCCCGCCGGCTGCCGCGATTTCCAGCGCGCGTTTTGCTTTGAATT
>CAYIQI010000080.1:0-3286 GCA_964365545.1 uncultured Candidatus Saccharibacteria bacterium | reverse complement strand
GAGCAGGGAAAAATAAAATTCGTCCCGCCCCGATTCAAAAAAACATATCTCCACTGGCTCCGCAACATCCGCGACTGGAATCTTTCCCAGCAAATAACTTGGGGGATACGGATACCGGCGTGGTTTTGCAGGGCGTGTCAAATGGCGCAAGTCATGCACAGCAAAGATGCGATACCTTCAATATTTTTATCAATTGGTGAGCTAAAAGAATGCCCCAATTGTCACTCCAGCGATATATATCAGGATCCGGACGTGTTCACCACATGGTTTTCTTCGGGACAGTGGCCGTTTTTGGCGCTGGGGTTCCCTGACGGCAGGGATTACAAAACATACTACCCGACCGATGTGATGGAAACCGGATGGGATATTCTTTTCTTCTGGGTTGCGCGGATGGTGATGCTGGGAATTGCGCGCACCGGCAAGATCCCGTTCAAGACGATCTATCTGCATGGTCTCGTACGCGATCAAGATCGGCAGAAAATGTCCAAATCAAAAGGAAATGTGATGGATCCCCTGGGCGTGGCGGAGCAGTACGGCACCGATGCGCTCCGCATGGCGTTGGTCGTGGGAAATCTTCCGGGTAATGATATGATAATTTCGGAGGAGAAAATCCGCGGGTATCGCAATTTTGCAAATAAAATATGGAATGCGACGCGTTTTGTACTGACGCATGTTGACGCGGCACCGGATAGAAGAAAGGTGAAATACGGCAAGAAAGAAAGGGTGATGTCGCTCAAACTCAAAAAACTTGTCCGCGACACGACCCGCGACCTTGACGCATTTCGGTTTCATCACGCTGCCGACCGGCTGTATCACTTTTTCTGGCACTATTACGCGGACCAGGTGATTGAAGAGACAAAGCCGCACCTCAATGCGGCGGACGGAAGCGCGGAAAAAGAAACCGCCAGAGCGCTCCTGCTTGAATTTCATACCACGCTCGTCACGCTCCTCCACCCGTTTATGCCGTTTATCACCGAAGAGGTGTGGCGATCGCTTCCTGCAAAAAGGAAATCAATGCTTATGATTGAGCAGTGGCCCACTAAATAAAGGTACAGGGTTGAGGGGTATAGTACGGCATATCAATATCCTTATTTCTTCTATACCCTACGCCCTATACCCTAAATCCTCGTCCATGACTGCCGCTATTATCACCGCCAATACCGGATACCTCCTGCTCGCTTTTCTACCGCCGATCTTCTGGCTGCTTTTCTATTTACGCGAAGACCGGCATCCGGAGCCAAAACACCTGCTCCTCGCGGCGTTCTTGGGCGGCATGGCGTCCGCCGGGCTTGCCGTAGTCCTGGAACTGCTCGTCCTCGGGCAGAAAGGGGCTGCTGCGCTTGACAGCGCGCCTCTCGCAGATATCTTTGTCACCTTTCTTATCATCGCGCTAATCGAAGAATACGTAAAATACCTGCCGGTGAAATTGCTGATAGAAAAACGCCCTGCGTTTGACGAGCCGGTGGACGCGATGATCTATATGATGACCGCGGCGCTCGGCTTTGCCGCGCTGGAAAACGCGCTATTCCTGATCCCTGTCCTCCATCAGAACCTCCCGCTCGGACTGGGTATCGCGGCAAACCGGTTTCTCGGCGCCAACCTGCTCCATGCGCTCTCCTCCGGTATTGTCGGCTTTTTTCTGGCGCGCGCGTGGTTCCATCCGCACCGCCGGCATTTTGTCGCGCTCGGCATTATCACCGCCTCTCTCTTGCATGTGCTTTTCAACATGCTTATACTGGTAAAAGACGATATCAACCAAGGCACCTGGTATCTCGTGCTCCTGCTTGGTATCATGGCGATGATGGTGTTTATTGACTTTGAGCGATTGAAGGGTAAGCCCGCCGAGCGCAAAACATAAACCTCATTTCACATTTTTATTTCTCACACCTCATTTCACATTTCTCACACTCGCCTTATGAGCACATTTTTTGAGAAATTGACCGGCGCGCATACAAAACCGCCGGACGCCGATTCCTACGCGCCAGCGGCGGCGCGGCGCGGCGCGCCAAGATCCGCCCCGGCGGCGCGCCGCGAACGCGCGCTCCCTGGTCAGACCGACGAGCGCAAGCCCACCCACCTGAAAGTGGAAACCGAGGAGCGCGCCGGGCATACGCGCGAGCCGGAGCCCGAGCCATTGCCCGAGGAAGAAGGAGAGCTCACGGTAGATATTTATGACAAGGGAGACGCGATTGTTATCCAGTCGACGGTCGCGGGCGTCAAGCCCGAGGACTTGGATGTTTCCATTACCAATGATTCCGTCACCATCCGCGGCAGGCGCGAACGACACGAAGAAGTGCGCGAGGAACACTATTATTACAAAGAACTGTTCTGGGGCGTTTTTTCCCGATCCGTCATCCTGCCCGAGGAAATTGATGAGGATGAAGCGGAAGCATCGCTCAAAAACGGCCTCCTGACCCTGCACCTGCCCAAGAAACGCCGCGGCGTAGTGCAAAAACTCAAAGTCAAAGTGACATGAAAAAATACCGCCGAACGGCGGTATTTTTTCATGTCATCCCCGCACAAGCGGGGATCCAAATTATGTCATCCCCGACTAGATCGGGGATCCAGCGTCATCCCCGTACAAACGGAAATCCAATGCCATGGTCGCGCGTAAGAAATATCCGCCGTAGCGCACTCCCCCGGTTAGTTTTTGCACTGCGGCGTCGGCAGGATGTTATCCAGCACTCGCTGGAAGACCTGCCCGCTCACCGAGCCGCTGCCGCCTGATTGCTCCAGTTGATTCACCAATTGCGCCGCCTCATCTGCGGCTGATGCAATATCCGTGGCACGCGCCGCCGATGCGACGGTCGGCGCCGGCGCGCCTGTGGGCGCGTCGGCGGCACTATCAGTATTTTTCACGCTCTGTGCGTCCGCTTTAATTTCCTGGATCTTTTGTTTCAACGCCCCCACGAGCGCCGCGCGACGCACGGTCGGATCTTCAGGCACTATTCTGTCCTTGATGTCTTTGGCAATCCGCGCCGGATTCACACGGTCTGCTACGCCGATAAATCCCAGCAATCGCTCGCGCGCATCGGATGGCGCATAGCGCCATCCAACCCCCACCGCGAGAATCATGAAAATAGTGCCAAATAGGAATCTTTTCATATGTTTTCATTTACGATATTTCGCTTCTCTCCCCATTGTAGTAGAATAACGCCACAAAGAGAAGTTGCTCGCATCCGCACGAGCGTATTCTTCGGGTTAGAGGGCGAGCTATGCACCCTCATCAAGCTTGAATTAGCCCCCTAACTGCAACTTTCATTTGTTCCAGAATACGTGCTTCGGT
>CAYIQI010000079.1:0-3342 GCA_964365545.1 uncultured Candidatus Saccharibacteria bacterium | reverse complement strand
ATAAAAACATCGGCATAATGAGCGTCCGGCGACAGCGCCACGCGCGTGATAGTCATCAGCGCTCCGTCGCCAAACTCCACCTCGCGATCCACAATGCCCGCGATTTGTTCCCGAAAAAGCATATTCAATTTTTCGATCCTGCGCGGAGACGGCATAATCCAAGATGCTTATCAAAAAGATGCCTATCAAAACTTTATTTTCTCTGTTTCGTCCTGATACACCGCAAGCTCGTCCCCCTCCTCAATCTGACCGCGTCCCTCGAGCGCAAGCCCGCACTCAAATCCTTGTACTACTTCATCCGCGCTCTTGCGCTCGCGCTCCAATCCCGCAATCGTCCCGCTCCCAACAGACGCAAGCATCCGGACAAGATCGAATCGCGCGCCTCTCACTATCTTGCCTTCCGTCACGCGACCACCGATAATCTGCTTGCCGTTTTCTTTGGTAAATACCCGCAGTACTTGGAGGCGACCCAAATCCACGCGACGCACGGCGGCGGGAATCAACTCCACGATCGACTCTTTCACGCGGTCAATCAGATCGTAAATCACATCGCCCGTGATAATTTTAATTTTTTGGCTGCGCGCCAATTCCCGGCTTGCGGCGCCGCTCCCGACGCGAAAACCGACAATAGTGACGAGCCGCGTTGCCGCCGCGCGCTTCACATCACCCTCGCCGATATCACCGACATCGCTCCACAGAATGCGCACCTTAATCTGCTCACCCGAGAGGCGCGCCAGCGCATCACGGAGCGCCTCCAGAGATCCAAAAACATCGGCTTTGACAATAACATTGAATATTTTGCGCTCGCCTTCGCTCTCCGGCGGCGCTACAGCGCCGCCGTTCTCCTTGCGCGCCTGCTGCTCCGCCTCCGGAGCAAGGCCTGCGACAAACGCCTCCGCTTCCCCGCGCGACGCAAATGTGCGAAACGCGTCGCCCACCGCTGGCGCTGCGGCAAATCCCGTCACCCGCACCGGAGACGATGCCGCAGCCGCATCAATCGCACGGCCAAGAAAATCTTCAAGGATTTTTACCTGCTCTGCGGTACGGCCGGCGACCAACGCATCGCCTTTTCTCAATGTGCCGTCGCGCACCAGCAAAGTTGCCGAGATGCCGCGGCGCGGATCCATCTGGATCTCCAGCACCACGCCCTCTGCCGGAGCGGACGGCGCACTTTCAAGATCCTCAAGTTCCGCGAGTAAGCCGATCGTCTCCAGTAAATCATCCATATGCGCGCCGGTTTTTGCGCTCACCGCAACCCATGGCACCTGGCCGCCATACCCCTCCACAAGCACCTCTTCTTTTGCAAGCTCCTGTTTGATGCGCTCCACATCAGCATCCGCCTTGTCTGTTTTATTCAGCGCCACGACAAACGGAATGCCGACTTCTTTCAAAACCGCTATTGCCTCGCGGGTCTGGGGCTTTACGCCCTCGTCCGCCGCAACCACGAGTACCCCGATATCGGCAATATTCGCCCCGCGCACGCGAAGGCGCGGAAACGCTTCGTGCCCGGGCGTATCGATGAAAGTGAATCTCTTGCCGCCATGCTCTACCTCGTATGCCCCCATGTGCTGGGTAATGCCGCCCGATTCCCCGGCAGTCACCGTACTCTTGCGATACCAATCCAAAATCGTGGTCTTGCCATGGTCAATATGCCCCACCACGACCACAATCGGAGGCCTCGCGATTTTTCTCATGTCTTCGTTCTCTTTTTTCATATCACTTTTTCTGTATCGTACTATCCAGCACCTTCTGCTCCTCATCGGACACCACAGAGCGCACGCGTCCCCGCTCCACGGCCTTGGCGTACAGACGCGTAGCCTCCCGCATATACAATGACGAGAGGATAAATCCCGTATTCTCGGCATCCAGCAAGACAATAATAAAACTATTGTCCCCGCCGGTATCCTGAAAAGGATTGAATCGCAGGAATCCGACTTTTTGCACGGCTCTTTGCGCGACCTCCTCTCCGGCCGCGAGCCGCGGCTCTATGGCATCGAGCCGCATCTCCGTCCGCATCATACGCTGAATTAAATCATTCGTCAGATCGCCGGATGAATGCGCGCCGCCGAGCACCCTGCCAAGACGCCCGCGCATTTCAAAAACCAGCCATGCAAGCGCGCCGCATGCAGCCGCCGTCGCGACGGCAAAAATAAAAAATTGATGCTCGTATATCAAAGTCATCATAATCTATAAAAAAACAGATTCTTCCAAATCTGCCGATCCGAAACTTTATAATACGCTCTTTCCCCCTTTATCGCAAGCCGCCAAAAAAAATAACAGAGCCGTCGGGATATGCCTCCCGACGGCTCACGGATCCGGCGCCGTAGAGACGCGAAAACGCGCACGGATATATTCCAGTAAATAAACATACGACCAGCCGAATAATATGTCGCTCGCGATATAAAGGATGCAGGTGACTACTATCTGTCGCGCGCCCGCGGACAGAATAAGCGCACTGCCAACATAAAACGGCAATTGGAACAAACAAAGAGCGACCGCTCCTGCGGCGGCTTGAGACAAAAACTCCGATGAGCCGGCAAACCAACGCCTCTTTACCGCATCCTCCACCATCCCACACGCAAACCCCAAGGCAACGCGCGGAACACCGGACATCATGCGCAGTATTGCCACCTGCTCAATCGCCAGACCGCAAACATATTTCTCGTACCCTACAATAATCCATCCGGTGCAAACAGTATACAAGAAAAATGTTATGCCATCGGCGATGATCTTTCTCCGATTCCATTGGCGTCCCGATTGGAGAAATAACATCAGCACCCCCGACGAAAAGAGGCATCTAACGTACAATGAGCTAATGCGATCATAGCGCACGCGCCACCCCCCGTCCAGCCACGACTATGCAAGAGCCCGCGAAGTAATGGCGAGAGATTATTTCTCCGCCTGCCTTATATTATTTTTCAGAAGTGAGATCTGCTCTATCAGTAGCGTGTTGGCTCCAAGGATAATGACGAATATGAGAATCAACGCATTGCCCCCGAGGAAGATGCCACCTATTATTGCCACGATCGCGGCGCCCAGCGTTGTTACGATATTATCCATCGCGACTCCGGTGATCGCGTCCCCGATGCGACCACGCGCATGAACCGAGAAATTATGGATGACCAGCATTTCGCCGAAACATCCGATGAGACCCGCCATAACTCCCGCGATGACGAACGGCGTACCGGTAAGATGCACAAAGACCTCCATAGCGCTTAGCATGCTCTCCGCGGCAAATAAAATTGCACCGCCCGCAAGCGCCAGATCAAGCCATATTCGCCATGTTCCCTGTTCTGCGTAATATCTTTCTTCCGCCCGTATTTCCGGGTCCGGCGACTCGGC
>CAYIQI010000078.1:0-3385 GCA_964365545.1 uncultured Candidatus Saccharibacteria bacterium | reverse complement strand
TAACTGCCGGGCAGGGACTCGAACCCCGATACTGGGCTTCAAAGGCCCATGTCCTACCATTAGACGACCCGGCAATGATTATATTTCTCTCCTCGCTACACCCCTTATTCGCACGAATAAGGGGTGTAGTTTGGGCGACAATTTTGCAATTCATTTTTTATGCTATGAGTATGCTCACAACTCCAATCCCCTCCCATTTCCCTACTATAATTTGACCATATTTGGACATAAATAACAAGGGTTGCGCGATGTCTGCGGCGGCTGGTAGAATAAATGGATATGATTCTCAAGGAGGATGATACGCATTTCAATCTGCATAAGGTGTTCCAGCATATAACCATCGATTTTGACCACTGGCAGGATATGAAGGAGAAGGACAAGATCGAGGCGTGGAAGCCGACATGGACGATCGTGTCCGGATTCTTCAATCTTTTCGGGTAGCGTCTCCGCCGCCCGATGCGCCGTCTATCAGCTCTATCACGGCAAGCTCGAGCGGCAGCTGGGGAATGGGCGTTTTCCTAAAACGCTGAAGATTGTCAAAAATCACATTCACGCCGGTGACAAGTTCAGTCGCCGAAAACGATGGAAGATTTGCGGCAATGCATTCATATTCATCGGCAAGCATCTCGGACGCCACCAACTGCTTGAGATTGGCATCGGTCTTGAGAAACAACGCGGAGCGGAAATAGTGCATGAGGAGTTTGCCGAAATACGCCAGATCATAACCGGCTTCGCTCAACTCCTGAATCAGTACTAACGCCTCTGGCGCTTTTTTTTGCGCGATCAGCGCAAACATTTTCTTTGCCGCCTCGCGCTTCGGAAGCCCGAGGATCTCTTCTGCCTCCGCGCGGGTGATATTTTTATCCTGCACTGCCATGATTTGGCCGAGAATGCTCTCGGCATCACGGAACGACCCTTCGGCGGCAAATGCGATGAGACGCCCTGCGTCCGGCTCCAGTACCACGCCGTCTTTTTTTGCAACCGCGGACAGGCGGCTCGCGATTTCATCGGGCCGCGGCCTGCGGAAGTGATAGTGCTGGGTGCGGGAAATGATGGTTGCCGGAACTTTTTCCGGATCCGTGGTCGCCAGAATAAATACCGCGTGGCCCGGCGGCTCTTCCAATGTTTTCAAAAGAGCGTTGAACGCCTCCTTGGTAAGCTGGTGTACCTCGTCAATGATGTATGTCTTGTACGCGCCCTGCACCGGCACAAAACGCACGCCGTCGCGCAATGCGCGGATATCGTCAATGCCCCTATTGGACGCCGCATCTATCTCGATCACATCAGCGCTACGGCCGTCATTGAACGCGATGCACGATGCGCACGCATTACACGGCGCCTCGCCTTCGCCGCCGGCATGCGCGGCGCAATTGAGTGATTTTGCAATCAGCCGCGCCATGGTTGTTTTGCCCACGCCGCGCGGCCCGGAAAAAAGGTACGCGTGCGCCACGCGCTTCAGGCGAAAAGCATTTTTTATCGCGCCCGTCACCTGCTCCTGCCCCGCGACTTCCGAGAAATCACGCGGCCGATATTTCCGATACAACACCTGCTCGCTCATGCCGGTAGCGTATCACGGCACGGAGGAAATTTGAAGAGACGCAGCCGGCTATCACGCGGCGGTCCGATCCGGCGGAGGAGCGCGAAACACAATGAGTTTATAGCCGAGGAAATTCCAGATGAGTGTTACAAGCGTCGCACTGGCTTTTGCAAGATTGAGCCGGAGCGACGGGGCGACGCCGGAGAGCAACGGCGCGTAAGTCGTGAGGACAATGATAAGCCCGCTGTTGAGCGCAACGCCGATGAACGTTACGGCAAAAAACCCGGGGAAATCGCGCATGAGTGATTCCCCATGCTGTCTGTCCCGAAAAACCCACAGTTTATTCAAAAAATAACTGTTGACCACCGCAATGGCAAAACCCGGCATATTCACGCCGCCGAGGATAAACCCGGCGGTGATGCCGAGCGCCTTGCTCAAAAGATTTAAGACGCCAAAATCAATCGCGGTATTCAGAATACCGACTGTGCCGAACTTGCCGAGTTGCGCGAATATCGGCATCCAACGCGACAAAAATCCGCCGAGCCACACCCCGAAGACGATGCACAGCGCCCCAATCCACGGCAGAACAAGCAATGCCGCAGGACTCTGTACGCCGACGGCGTATGCCGTCGGCACGAGGGCAACCCCCGCCAAAAATCCCGCCAACCCCGCAATCGCATAATCAATTTTTTTCATAATTTGTTCACTAGAACCCATCTCAAAAATGCATTCGGGCTGCAAACGGCGGATTTCTGCAAAGCCGCCTTCTCGGGACTCTGCGTACCTATGGTACGCATCGTCTCTGCGGCGGCGGCTTTGCTACGAAATCCGCTCGTTTTCACCTCCAAAGCCATTTTTGAGATGGGTTCTAATGCCTCAAATGACCGCCTGAAACATTGATCATAACACTCCCGGCAATCCTGCGTCTCCCGCGCTCACCGGCTGTTTTTGGTGGCGATCGATGATTTCCTGCTCCACCTCGGCGCGGGGCCTGCCGTATTTGATGCGCGATATTTCTTTGATTGTTTCAATATTCTCTTTATCGCCTTTGACCGGCTCGTAGGTTTTCATGCTAAAGGGCGGGGCAGTCGCGCCTTGCATGAGTAGCTTCATATAGCAATTATAATTATCGACATTGAGCAAATCTTGTTCGCTAAATACCGGCTTGAATTGCTTTGCCAAAAACTCCGCGTCCTCGCTCCCGATCCTGAAACTCGCCATGGACCCGACATTGCCGAACACGGCTTTTTTGATTTCGTCTTTGAGCTGACCGATGAATTGGTGCGCGATCACAAGATCCAGCCGGTATTTGCGCGCCTCGGAGAGAATCGTCGCGATGGAATCGGTCGTTACATTCTGAAACTCGTCGATATAGAGATAAAAGTCCTTGCGTTTTTCCTCTGCCATGTCCGTGCGCGACAGCGACGCCATGAGGAGTTTGCCCACGACGATAAGCCCGATGAACGAGGAGTTCAGATCCCCGAGACGGCCTTTGGAAAGATTGACCAAAAGAATCTTGCCGCTGTCCATGACCTCGCGCATATTGAACGCGGATTTCTCCTGCGCGACAATAGGGCGCATAATTTCATTGGTCGTAAAATTATCCGTTTTGGAAGTAATGTACGGCACCATGTCTTTGAGCGATGCCTCGCCGCCGGCTTTTTCCGCAATCTCGGTCCAGAATCTTTTCACCACGATGTTATTACTGCGGGAGATTTTGTAATCGCGGAATTGCTTGTCCGCAAGCACGCGGGAAATTTCCAGGATAGTGTTGCCGCTCGCCGGATCATCCATCACGAGCATGGTCGCGTTGCGGAAATACTGCTCAAATATCGGCCCGCCCGCGAT
>CAYIQI010000077.1:0-3421 GCA_964365545.1 uncultured Candidatus Saccharibacteria bacterium | reverse complement strand
TACGCCCGCGCGATATTAAACGCATAGGTCTGCTCAAAATCCGCGATGCCAAATACCTTCTTAACCTCATCAATCGCCGCCTGGTTTTTGGCGAAAATCGCAACGGTCCAGACATGTGCCGCGGCCTGCCGAAAACTTCTGTCCAGCGCCCATGACGCCCGTAGTGTATGGAGCGCATCATCAACCCGATTCAACGACAAATAGAGTTGCGCCAATTCCAGATAGGCCGCCTGTTTGGTCGGGCTCAACTTGATCGCCTCCGTGCCGACCGCCTCGGCTTCGGCCGCGTAACGCATATCCAGCACGAGCGCGCGGCTCAAGATACTCTCCGTAAATAAAAGGTGCTTCACGTCTTTTGCCGGATGCCCCGTCTCTCTGCGCAATTCCTCCAACGCGAACTCAATGAACTGTTTGCGTTCCTCCGGCGTCCCCGCGCCACTCCCCGCAACTCCACCCGCAACATTTCCCAATTGTTCGTGCGCCTCGGTATCGCCGAACGCGCGGTACGCCAATACATCGGAAAATGCCGCTTGCACCTGCGGGATGGTCGTATGCGCCTGCGCTACGCCAAGCGCGCGGATCAAAGCCATGGACTCCCACATCGGGCTAAGAAGCGTAAAATATCCCCATACCGCCGCCGCCATACATGCGGCGGTTGCTCCCGCAACCGCATAAGAAAAACGCCGCGCATCGGCCGCGTGATGATATCCTGCGTCGGATGCATCGCGATCTTTTCCGTCCATCGCCGTCTGCTGAACATAAGCAAGAAATGCGAAAAAGAGCATATAGGAATTCAGGTTGTCAAAAACAAAGATATTCTGGAAAAAATATGAGGCGAAAAGCCCTACCAGAAACAGGCCTTCCATGAATAGCCCGCGGCGCATGACGCGGATAATCTCGCGCAGTACCACCGCAAAGACGCCCAAATACGCCGCAAGCCCCAAAAGGCCAGTATGCACCGCCCAATCCAGCACGACATTGTGCGAGCGGTCAAACCACGGCTCGGCGGCGTACAATCCCGGGTCGAAATATTTTTGGAATACGAGGTAATAATTTTCCTGCCCCCATCCGAGGATCGGCCGCTCCATCACCCCTTTCACGGACATACCCCAGATCATGGTCCGATTCTGAATGGAATCCTCCTGTAAAGAGTAATTGGTCAGGCGGCGCAGAGCCGGACTTTTTTGGATCATGTCGCTGGCGCGAATACTCCAGAAAATCACCGGAACCGCGACGATTAATCCGAGAACGGAAACGGCTATAATCCGTCCACTGCTCCATCCCCGGCGCGAGCCGCCAAACGCCCGATTCCAAAACACCACGAGGACTGCGGCAAGCGGGATTGCGACCGCGACCAGCGCCAGCACCACGCCGCGCGTTGCGGTAAAATAAATCATCACCAATTCCCCGAGGAGCAACGCGCCGTAGAGCGCCGCGAGCCAGAGCTTCGCGCGATACTGATACATCAATATCGCGAGGAGCCAGATATGAAAAAGAAGGTATGCCGCAAAATAGGTCGGATTGCCGATGGTGGAATCAACGCGGAACGCTCCCTGCAAAGACGGGCGCAGGCCAAGATGCTGGAGCAGGCCGTACAAGGATGCGAGGATGCTCGCCGCAAGCGACACATGGAAAAACACCAGCCAGTCGCGGCGCGTCCGGAACACACCCGCAAGCATCACAAAGTACAAATACAGATGCCCGATCATCATGAACCCTTCCATCCGCTCGTAGTTGGAGAAGAACGACCGATAGGGGTTGGGCGAGAGCACATCCGCCAAGAAAACAATTGCCGTAAAAATCGTGATGATCTTAAAAAGCGGCGTCAGTCGCGGCCGATACTCGGACTTCAATATGGCAAGCCCGACCCACGCGGCAAAAATAATCTCAACAATAATGCGAAAGGTAAAATTCTTTCCGGTGATGTACGGGAAGAGCATGGAGGACGATACATACAACGGCAGGAGCGGGATCAGCCAAAGCCCGATTTTCACGATCCAGCCGAGCGCGCGTTCAAACTTTTGCATATGCGGGCATGATACCGCGCGCCATGCGCCCCGTCAAACAAAAAGCTGGAAGCGGTAAAGCCGCTTCCAGCGTACTACTCACCAGATCACAAATACTTCATCACCGCCGCGGCAATACGTTCTGCCGCATCCGGCATACACAGATCGCGGAATTGAGCCGCGCGTTCTTGTGTGCGCTGGCGTGCAAGATCTGGCATCTCGCGGATCCGACGCAGCATACTGGCAAGATACGAAACCGTATCCACTCCCCATAAAACATTGCCTACAATAATAGGCGGTATGCCGCCCGGATATCCAATCTCCATCCGATACTCAAGATCATCCGGAAACAACAGGGTGAGTGTGGGAATGCCCATCAGCACAGTCCGATACGCATCCGTACTGCCGTATCCGGCAACTACCGCATCCGATGCCATATAGACATCCAGCAACGGCTCGGCATTCATATCAACCGAACGCAAACCGCTCACCGCCATCCGTTCCGCAAGTTCAGTCCTGCGCGGATGTGCCGGATGGAATCGGAATGCAAAAATCGTCTCTGGATGGAACACGCTTCTCTGCCGGAGTATCTCGTCTATTTGCGCCGGCGCATGATCCGCCGGCTCTCCGGCAAAACCAAACGCGACGAGGAAATCCTCCGCTCCGAGTTTATATTCTGCCCGGAGCGCCACGCGCTTTTTTTGGCGCTCGCGCTCGTCCGGAATGTGCAATGATTTTCCGACGACCGTGATTTTGGCGCCCGGACTCCGATCGCGCACCAGACGCTCGGCAAGCGGACTAATCACCAAGATTTCATCCGGTTCCGCATCCATCACATTCGGGCGAATCGCATTAACGAACAAATCGTCGTATCCCACTACCGGAATGATCTTGCCGCCGGTGGCGCGGCGCGTCATAGCCCATCCGATCCACAGATTTTGAGCATCTATTGCTTTATTGCTATACCCGAACAGAATCACCGCCGGATCATCACCGAGGTTTGGCCCCCGCATCTCATACGCAATACCGTGACGAGCCATAATGCTTCCAGCCTGCGCCTGGGGCCCGGAATCCGCAAACCATCTTACCGTAATGCCGCTTTCTTTCAGGAGAGCGACCACCGGAATTAAATCAATCGTTGACCCTGCATCGCCGCCGATAATAAAGACACCGCTTCGTTCTATCATAGCCAGCCCCTTCCATGGTTGAGTTATCAAACAGCTTCCCACTCTATTTCAGAGTACCAAATAATCATCTACATGTCAAACGCCGGTAGGCGACACGGGTTATCTCTTGGATGCGTACGCTTGATCACGGCGCGCGCCAGTGATATGCTCAACGCTATATGAATGTTCTTGGGCTCAAAATCACCAGCCACGATACGGGCGCCGCGCTCATTGCCGAGCAGAAGATTG
>CAYIQI010000076.1:0-3440 GCA_964365545.1 uncultured Candidatus Saccharibacteria bacterium | reverse complement strand
AGTATGAGGTCATCCTCGCGACCAACCCTACGACCGAGGGTGATACCACGAGCCGCTACATCGAGCGGATCCTGGCACCCCTGCAAGATAAGCACTCGCATTTTATTATCTCCCGTCTTGGCCGCGGACTGTCTCTTGGTTCGGAGCTGGAATATGTGGACGAGATCACTCTCAAAAACGCCTTGACAAATAGGAGATGATATGCTAACATGGTAGCATCCATAGACGCTTCAACTCGGAGGATACACGCGTGCCGCACGATGACGAATTGAATTTGGATTATGATGATTATGATCCAGAGGCAGAATGGGGAGAATTACAGAAAATAGTCGATGAGCAGGACGCTCTCGACAAAGAGGAGGAGGCGCGTCGCTATAACGATCTTGATGAGTAGCAGCGCTTCGGAGCAAAAATACAGCCCCCCACTTGTGGAGGGCTGTTTATATTTCTATTTTGGTAATCTCCACCTCCGTAAAATGCTGCCTGTGGCCGCGCTTTTTGCGGTGGCACGCTTTGGGGCGGTACTTGAATTTTAATATTCGCCGCTTACTCAAACTCTTCTTTCGGGATCTTGGATTGCTTGATAATCGCCTGAAGCGTCCCTATGGGAATCGGTTTGGATTTGCCGTGGAGCGGGACGGGTACAATCACATTTGTGTAAACCTGTTTATAGATCAGATGACTGCCCTTTTGCCGCGAGATTGCAAACCCGTGCTTTCGCAGAACCTTCATCAATGCACGCGCGGTTAGCGGCTTCATGGGAAAGTTATGCGCTCATCGCCACGTTCACTTCATCAATAATCGGGCGCGCGCCGTGAAAAGGAATCTCCCGCCGCTCGGCCGCCAGTTCTTCAAGCCAAAGCTCCAATAC
The DNA here is from genome assembly GCA_964365545.1 of uncultured Candidatus Saccharibacteria bacterium. GTDB lineage: Bacteria > Patescibacteriota > Minisyncoccia > Sungbacterales > HO2-52-23 > 2-02-FULL-52-23. The sequence goes on along the minus strand of CAYIQI010000076.1, from coordinate 2,569 downwards.
CTCTCTGGCTTTTTCTTTTGCTTCTTCAAAGTTTTTGCCGAATGTTACGCAACCCGGAAAATCAGGGAACGATACGTTGAACCCGCCTTCCTTAGCCGGATCAAACACTGCAAAATAGGATAATATTTTTTGCTTGCCCTGCATACGATTTTGATTATACGGCTATACGGTGATTTTTTCAATAACAACTTCCGTAAAATGCTGCCTGTGGCCGCGCTTGACCCGAGACCGCGCTTTGGGGCGGTACTTGAAGATGATTACCTTTTTTGCCCTTGCGTGACGCAGGACTCTTGCTTCCACGCGGGCGCCATCTACCTGCGGCGCGCCTATCTTCACCTCATCGCCGTCTGCCGTAAGCAGAACCTCGCCGAAAGACACCACGCCACTTTCCGGCGCATCCAGCTTCTCAATCTTCAATTTCTGCCCCGGGTGCACAAGATACTGCTTGCCCCCGGTCTTAATAACCGCAAGTTGCATAACAAAAATACCCTATCACATTCTTGTTTTCAACGCAAGAAAAAGCCGCGGACATGAACTGCTCCGCGGCATTGATGCGGCACACCGCTAATCACGGCTCCGCCAAAACCAGCATATCAAGAAAAACGACATACGTAGTAGCCCGCCACGCCGATCCCTTGACGCATGCTTTGAACGGACTGATCTCACCAAGGTATTCCAACGCACCGTTCCCCCTATCCATTATTTGCTTTTCCACCTCGTATCTTGTCTTCGGGAGGATATAACGCACCTTCAAAATTCGCGGCGGACCGAGTTCTTTTCTGTTTCTGACGAGCTTATCTTTCCATTGCTCGTTTACTTCTTTCAGCATCCGGACCCGTTCCTCCGGTGAGGCGCCGTCCAGACCATTTCCATGAGAATTGTTCACATAACAGTATATCCCCTCCTGGGCGGTTATGGACTCTGGCATGAAAATGCCTGATTTCCCAAAAAAATCCCGCAACTCTTGTCTGCGCGTCTTGAATGCCATACGCAATCTCCTTTTTCTAAAATGGCATCGCCAAAAAAAGAACAAAAATTTGCAAAGAACTCTAGAACTCTTTTTTAATCTTCGCTCTCCGGACGGGCAAGCGCTACGGGCTCAATGCCCATGCGCTCGCCCGTGATGCGGCCGATGTCTCTGTCCACTTTGCCGAATTCTTTCCCCGCATTGTTATACATGCTAACCGTGGTAGTCAGATGCGTGCCGATTTTTTTGAAATAGGCGTCATACGATACGAGATGCCTGCGCAGATCCTCCACCTGCTTCACAATCTCCTTGGCCTGCTCGGAAATCTTCTGATTGCGCAATCCCTGCAATACCGTCTGCAAATACGCAAGAAATGAGGTGGGGGATACTACAATCACTTTTTTCTGCCCCGCGTAGTGGATGAGATTGCGCGTATCGTCCGCAACCGCGCCGACTTTGTTGATAAGCAAATCATAGTACACGGCTTCTGACGGGATGAACATAAATGCAAAATCCATAGTGTCTTCTTGCGGTTTTACATACTTGGATGTCTCGTCAATGCGCATTTTCAGATCCGCAATGAGCGCCGCCTCATACCGCTTTTTCTCTTGCGGGTCGCGCGCTTCCAGTATGCGGTTGTAATTTTCGAGCGAGAACTTAGAATCAATCGGAATCACGCGTTTGTCCACGAATACCGCGGCATCCACGATCACGCCGTCGCTAAACGCATACTGCATCTGGTATGAGCCGGGCGGCAGGACATTTTTGAGCACGGTCTCCAGATAATATTCGCCGAGAATCCCCCGCTGTTTGGGATTTTTGAGAATATCCTGGAGATTGCGTAGCTGATCCGCAAACCCCATGACCTGCCGGTTGGTCTCATCAAGCTTCACCAGTTTTTCCGTCACCTCCTGCACGATCCGCGCGCTTTTGTCCGCCACATCCTGGATCACGCGCGTGCTCGTACCAAACTGGCTTTGCAAGACTTTGTTGGATTCTGCAAGCCGCGTATCGAGCGTGCGCGTCAGTTCATTGATCTGATTCTGCATCATCAGGAAAAGATTTGCCTGCTCCTGCACCGTTGCCGCAGGATCGGCGCGTTTACGGTTGAGAATCCAAAACAATCCGCCGAATCCGGCAATGACGAGGATGATAATGATGAAAAACTCCATAGGCATACCTCCATGGTAGCATCTTGTACGCCCACCGCAACCATTGACAATATTACGCGGATAGGTTAGGATAACAGAAGATCACCAAAAGATATGCGGTGATTTTTGTATTTAGGGAGATATTTTGGCTTACTTGCTAATTTTTCCTTTATTCATACTTATCTTTCAACCGTTATACTCGCGTTTGCACTGATAGTCCCGAATCCTGTCCAGCAAAAGCAAAATCCGGCACCGCCGGCTATTCCCGATGATGCCTTATCCGTGCTGGAAGCTCCCAAAACGCCGTTCATCAGCATTGAAGACTATGCCGAAAAGGCGGCGGCTGAAAATAATATCAACCCGACGCATTTCAAACACTTGATTTCCTGCGAATCCCGGTGGGCGCCGGACGCCGCCGGAGACAGCGGCACCTCGCTTGGCATCCTCCAAT
>CAYIQI010000075.1:0-3489 GCA_964365545.1 uncultured Candidatus Saccharibacteria bacterium | reverse complement strand
CGCCCATGCCGATGTTGAATATCTCATTCTCCACCGGACTGTTCATCAAAAACACACACGCCTCGGCCACATCATCAACATACAAAAACTCGCGCCGTGGCGTGCCAGTACCCCACATGACAATCTCCTTGTCGCCGCGTTCTTTCGCTTCCACCACTTTTCGCAACAGACCGGGCAACACGTGCGAGGTTTTCAAATCAAAATTATCACCGGGCCCAAATAAATTGCACGGCATCACGGATACGCTCTTGAACCCGTACTGCTCAAAGTACGCGCGACACATTTGTATGCCCGCGATTTTAGCGACCGCGTAAGCGTCATTAGTCGGTTCCAAATGACCGGTCATCAAATACTCTTCTTTAATGGGCTGCGGGGCGAATTTTGGATAAATACAGCTTGACCCCAAAAATACCAATTTCTTCACGCCGTTCTTCCACGCGTGATGAATCACATTCAATTCTATCGCCATGTTGTCATAAAACATTTCCGCCTTCGCCTCTTGATTTGCGATAATCCCGCCAACTTTCGCGGCGGCAAGAAACACATACTCCGGTTTTTCCTGCTCAAAAAATACCGCAACCGCGCGCTCATCATGAAGGTTGAGCTCATCGTGGGTGCGCTTCACAATGGTGCTATAACCCTGCGCTTCAAGATTCCGCACAATGGCAGACCCCACCAAACCGCGATGACCCGCGACATAAATTTTTGCGTCTTTGGCCATAGACATATTCGTAGTAGAAACCATTGGCACTGAAGAAACGGCAACGGGCGAAAGCGAGAGACCGTGTGTTTTCAAATCATGCTCCATCATAATCCGGGTCAATTCCTCAAACGATGTTTTCGGTTCAAAACCGAGAACACGTTTTGCTTTGCTGGCATCGCCTTGCAGGGCGTCCACCTCTGTCGGACGATAATAGTTCGAGTCAATCTTTATAAGCGTCCTCCCCGTCACGCGGTCAATGCCGCACTCATCCATTCCGCTCCCTACCCACACTATATCATACCCTATCATGCCAGCCGCGCGTTCCACAAATTCGCGAATAGTGTGGTTTTCTCCCGTTGCGATGACATAATCATCCGCCTCTGCCTGCTGCAACATCAGCCACATGGCCTCCACATATTCTTTGGCGTAACCCCAATCGCGTTTTGCGTCAAGATTGCCCAAAAAAAGCGTCTGATCAAGCCCGGCTTTGATGCGCGCAAGTCCGCGCGTAATTTTACGTGTCACGAATGTTTCGCCGCGGCGCGGTGATTCGTGATTGAATAAAATACCGTTACAAATAAACATGCCGTAACTCTCACGATAATTGATGGCCGTGTAGTGGGCGAACACTTTTGCGCAGGCATACGGCGAGCGCGGATAAAACGGCGTGGTCTCGCGTTGCGGCGTCTCACGCACTTTTCCGTACATCTCGGACGAGCTTGCTTGATAAAATTTCGTCTTGAGTCCTGACATGCGAATAGTGTCAAGGAGCCGCAACGTTCCGAGGCCGGTAATATCACCGGTGTATTCCGGCATATCAAAACTTACGCGCACATGACTTTGAGCGCCCAAATTATAAATTTCGTCCGGCGCAATTTTTTCAATAAGACGGCTTAAGTTGCTGGCATCCGATAAATCACCGTAATGCAAAAAGAGGCGTCGATTGCTTTCATGCGGATCCTGATAAATCTGCTCAAGACGAGCCGTATTAAAACCTGAAGAACGACGAATCAGACCATGCACTTCATATCCTTTTGCCAACAAAAATTCTGCGAGATATGATCCGTCCTGACCGGTTATACCGGTGATAAGCGCCTTTTTCATAGAGAATATTTTAATCTCGCCACATCCGCTTCTACCATAATTCTGACCAGATCATCAAACGAGGTGCGCGGTTCCCAGCCCAGCTTCGCGCGCGCCTTCCGAGCATCGCCAACCAGTTGCTCCGGTTCAACCGGACGAAAAAACGCTGGGTCTACGCGTACCAACACGTGCCCGGTACCAGCGTCAATACCTCGCTCTTCCACACCCTGTCCCTCCCACCGTATATCAAAATTCAAGACATGGCCAGCCGCTTCAACAAAATCCCGTATGCTGTGCGCTACCCCCGTGGCCAAAAGATAGTCGCCGGGCGCGTCTTTCTGCAACATTTTCCAAACGGCATCCATATAGTCCGGCGCGTATCCCCAATCGCGCTCTGCGTCTAGGTTCCCGAGAGACAAAACGTGGTCGGCGCCGGCCGCAATGCGCGCCAAGGTTTTGGTGATTTTTCTCGTCACAAACATCTCTCCACGTCGCGGCGATTCGTGATTATACAAAATCCCGTTGCACACAAACATCCCGTAACTCTCACGATAATTCACCGCCGCAAAATGCGCAAGCGCCTTGGCATATGCGTAAGGTGAACGCGGATAAAACGGTGTTTCTTCTGTTTGTGGCGACACGCGCGCCTTGCCAAACATTTCTGACGAACCCGCTTGATACACCCGTGTGGGGAAACCTGATTGACGAACGGCCTCAAGAATACGTACCGCGCCGAGGCCCGTAATGTCACAGGTATACTCCGGAATGTCAAAACTCACGCGAACCTGACTATGGGCCGCGAAATTATATAACTCATCCGGTTTGATGTTCTCAAGCAATTTGCCCAAACTGCCGGCATCAGACAGATCCGCGTAGTACAAATGCAAAAAACTGCTCGACCCGTGTGGCAACTCGGCGCGTAATTGCTCCATACGATCCACGCCGGTGCTGGTCGCATGCCGAAGAACGCCATGCACTTCATAGCCCTTCTCCAAAAGCAGTTCGGCCATGTAAAAACCGTCCTGTCCGCCGATGCCGGTTATCAATGCTTTTTTGGCAGTATGTTCCATGTGATGTACAGACGTTATCGAGGCATCGTACGCGATAGCCTCTCTTTTTGCAAGCGTCGGCCCGCGCTCTCCAATCGCCAAAAGATGTTCAGTTTCCCTTGCAAGCAAGCGGCGTAAATCATAATGAATCAGGGCTTTTTCTCGCGCCGCGCCGCCCAAACGACTGCGAAGTGGTGCGTCACCAAGCACACGTGCCAAACCCGCTGTGATTGACTCTGCGTCCGTTCCAACTACAAGACCGGTAACGCCATCTTCAATAAGAACCCTATTACCATCGCAATCAGATACCACGCACGGACAGCCGGCGCTCATCGCCTCAATAAGCGCCTTAGGCATGCCCTCAATCAGGGACACCAAGGTAAACACGCCCGCTTTTTGATAATGCGCAGGCAAGTCCGCGTTATCAACCCGCGCAATAATTTCAAGAGATACGCCGAGTTCACGCGCGCGTTGCCGCAGTGCACCCTCTAAACTCCCGCGTCCTATCCAGACCAAACGCAGTGAACTGCGCTCGGGCAATTGCGCAACGGCCTCCAGCAAGGCAAACAAATTTTTTTGCTCTTCCAAACGCCCTACAAAAAGGAGCATCTGTGGGTCCCGTTCTCCCGCAGGAGCAAACTGCCGAGTATCAAC
>CAYIQI010000074.1:0-3511 GCA_964365545.1 uncultured Candidatus Saccharibacteria bacterium | reverse complement strand
CACGAGCGGCATATCCGCATCGGCAAGCATCTCAAAAACGCGGTGTATGCGGCCAACGACGGGATCATTACGACATTTGCCGTGGTGGCGGCTGCCGCAGGCGGCGCGCTCTCGCTTACCACGATCCTCATCATCGGCCTCTCCAATCTGGTCGCCGACGGATTTTCCATGGCGACCGGCAATTATCTGGGTACCAGATCAGAGCGGGATTTTTACAAAAAAGAAGAAGCAGAGGAATGGGAGGAAGTGCGTCAGGCCCCGGATGATGAACGACGCGAAGTGCGCGACATTCTGGCGGCAAAAGGATACGCCGGCGCCGATCTCGACGAGATGACGCGGCTCGTTACCTCCAATCCCGCCTATTGGATCCGTTTTATGATGCAGGAGGAATTACGGCTACCGACGCCGGAAGAAGAGTTGCCGGTGCGGAGTAGCATAGTCACTTTTTTTTCATTCGTGATTGCCGGGAGCATTCCGCTGCTGCCGTATGTTTTTTTAGGCGCTCGCGCATCATTCTGGGGGGCAGCGGCAAGCACCGGCGCCGCGCTCTTTGTCATTGGTATGCTGCGGGGTTATTTTTCGAAAACATCGTGGATTTTGCTGGGGCTTGAGATGCTCGCGCTCGGCGGGTTTGCCGCGGCGGTTGCTTACGGCGTGGGCGCCGGGGTCCGTATGTTATTATAAAAAGGCCATTGCTTGCATTGGGAAAGGATTACCGGTACTATGAAGGTATGGCGATTACTTCTTACATTATTGGCGGCATCATTCTCTTGGCGGTATTTGCTTTTATCGGCATATACAACGCGCTGGTGCGTCGCAAGAATCAGGCCGAGGAGGCGTGGGCGGATATTGAAGTCCAGCTCAAGCGCCGATACGATCTCATCCCCAATATCGTGGAGGCGGTGAAGGGATACGCGGGGCATGAAAAAGGGGTATTGGAAAATGTGACGCGGGCGCGCACTGCCGCCATGGGCGCGACAAGCGCGGGCGAGCAGGCACAGGCGGAAAATATGCTTGCCGGCACCCTCAAAACACTCTTCGCGGTTGCGGAGAATTATCCGGATTTGAAAGCGAATATGAATTTCCTTGAGCTCCAGCGTGAGCTCTCCGATACGGAAAATAAGATTCAGTCGGCGCGCAGATTCTTTAATGCCAATGTCCGCGATTATAATATCGCGCTTGAGGCATTTCCATCCAATATCATTGCGAGCATGTTTGGATTCACCCGCAAAGAACTTTTTGATTTGCCCGACGGCTCGCCCGCCGAGAATCCCGTCGCCGTGAAGTTCTAAATGCCGCGTTGATAGGGATTTAAAAACACCTCGTCCTATGCGGACGAGGTGTTTGATGATTGCCGTCAGGAAATATCCTCCTTATCGTTTAGGTTGTAGGCAAAAAGTTTCCTGTCTTTTACCTCTACATCGAAGCGGATCCCATCACTCATTCGGTTGTACCAGTATCGCCGGGTGTCATGAGGAACGCCCGGGTGGCGTGCATCCCCTTTATCCGTGTCAAATATCTTACTGTGGAATGATGGATGCCCACGACCTTCTTGGGCATAGCGATGGAGGTGGTCTCGTACTCGCTTGCGTTCCGGTGCCCAGTGTTTGCTCTCAAAATTCTCCCGCATCATAGGTCCATAAACAATCTCCATTGTTTGGCCGTGCCATTTTTCCGGATTCGTATGAAGCGGGAGGCGATTTGTCCGCGCCCACGCCGTATTGTCCAGCTCGCGCGCGATGTCCTCTGCACTCGCAAGCACTTTTTCATCAACAACAACGGCGCGGTCTAATCGTTCGCGGTATTCGGCGAGCAGACGATTGAGAAATGCCCGTTCGCGTCCCAATCTCGCCGTCTCCTCCTTGAACGCCATGTTTTCCTGTACCAGCTCTAGGACAAAATCTTTTACGGAGGTCAGGAGCGCGCACATGGCGGCGACCCTGTCGTCACCGTTTTGTATGGCTGGCCCGCGAAGATTTTCCGGGGGCGCCGCCTCACAGACATCTTTACCCATAGGTATAGGGAGATCTTCGGATGCCGCATAAGACGCGGGTACCAAATCTCCGTCTGTTTTTTGTGCAGAGAGTCGTACGACATCCGCTTTGTTTCTGATGCCGTCATTCCACAAGCACCATACCGCATGGAGAATGGGGTCGCGCTCTTTTTTAGAGTGATCGCGGTCATGGTCCGCACGAGCTTCGGCGATGATGCGTTCTTTTTGCTCTTCATCGGCTGTTAAGTATTCCTCATAAATAGTACGAAACAGACGAAAATCACTATAAAATCCGTGTTTGGACAACCCTCTCCTCATGCCCATTTCGTTTTGGATGAGAATAATGACACGATCACTCCTCCCTTCTGACGGGCGATACTTCTCGTCAAGGTGAAGGGCGACGGCTGCATGGCGCTCACGCACGGGCCCTTTGGTGGTTTTTTGATAGGTTGGTGAATGCGTCAGATAGTTATCTGCCATGGGATGGGTCCTCCTTTGCCACGGCTGTAGAAAAATGTCAACGAACGAAACGAAAACATCTATCGGTAGATTACCACAAGCATTTTATTATGCAAGGTTTTACTAAACACATTTCATATGCTATTGTGGGAGTTATGGTGACCCTCTACACTCATCAATCCGCAAATATCCGCAAAACATGGCTACTTATGGCCGGGTTTTTCGGCGCGGTCATCGGCATCGGGTGGATATTCAGCCAAATCTACGGCAATCCGGGGATTCTCTATATCGCGGTGCTGTTCAGCGTCCTGATGAACATCGCGAGCTACTGGTTTTCGGACAAAATCGTGCTTGCCATGCACCGTGCCCGGCCCGTGGATCTCAAATCCCAGCCCGATCTCTACCGCATTTTAGAGAATCTCACCATTGCGGCGGGCCTGCCCATGCCGCGGTTTTATCTCATTGACGATCCGGCGCCCAATGCGTTTGCTACCGGGCGCAATCCTGCGCACGCAGTGGTCTGCGCCACCACGGGACTCTTGCAGTTGCTTGATCGCGCAGAGCTTGAGGGAGTACTTGCCCACGAGCTCTCGCATGTTGGGAATCGGGATATGCTGGTATCCACGGTTGCCGTGGTGCTTGTCGGATTTGTCTCTATTCTTTCAGATATGTTTATGCGGTCATTGTGGTTTGGCGGCATGGGTGGCGGAGACGACCGGGACCGCGGCAGGGCAGGGGGCATACTCGTACTCATTGGTGCGGCGCTCTCCATTCTTGCTCCCATCATCGCGTCCCTGATTCATCTGGCAATTTCGCGTAGGCGCGAGTTTCTTGCCGATACATCGGGCGCGCTTCTGACGCGCTACCCGGAGGGGCTCGCGTCCGCACTGCGTAAAATCGGCTCTTATCCGCGTACCCTGCGAACTGCGACCAATGCTACGGCACATCTTTTTTTTGAGAATCCATTCGGCGCGGATCGCGCCAGTCAGCGCAAAATCTCATGGCTTGTCAAAATTTTCTCCACGCATCCCCCGATTGAAGACCGCATCGCGGCATTGG
>CAYIQI010000073.1:0-3530 GCA_964365545.1 uncultured Candidatus Saccharibacteria bacterium | reverse complement strand
AACTGGATTCCCGATCAAGCTTGCACTCGGCTGCGACCGAGTGTCGGGAATGACAAAACAGAGAGAAAAGCTTTATACTTATGGTGAAATCATCGTCTGTCCTTCGATTGTCCGTGCCGAAGCAAAAGCGCAACGACATACATACCAGTACCAGATGACATGGATGATTGTGCATGGTATGATTCATTTGTCCGGATTGCATCATGAGCAATCGGAGAAACTCGCAGAACAGATTGAGCGATTAGAGCGGAAACTCTTGGAAAGTATTTATGTATCCGTCTCGGCTTGATTGCTTCGCTTCGCTCGCAATGACGCGTTTGTGAGATAATTTCTTATTCCGTGGCACGCAACATCATCACCTCGCTTGATATTGGCACGACAACGGTGCAGACCGTGGTGGCGGAGCGTACGCCCGACGGAGAGGGTTTGCGTGTGCTCGGCGTGGGCGTGGCGGCGTCGGCAGGCGTCAGGCGCGGGGCGGTAGTGGATATTGCGGAAGCGAGCGGCGCGGTGCGCAAATCCGTGGATGCGGCACGGCGGGCATCGGGCGTGCCGATAAAATCCGTGTGGTTGAGCGTGGACGGCAGTCATGTAATGGTGTCATCCTCGCGCGGGGTGGTCGCGGTCAGTAGAGCGGACCAGGAGATTGCGCCCGAGGATGTGCGCCGCGCCTTGGCCGCGGCCGAGACCTTTGTCCCAAAAAATCAAAACAAAGAGATCCTCCACATGATTCCGCGCGATTTTAAGGTGGATCGGGAAGCAGGCATCAAAGACCCGGTGGGCATGCACGGCGTGCGCCTGGAAGTGGACGCGCTGATCATTGAGTGCTCCGCGCCCTACCTTAAAAATATGTTCAAATGCGCGGAGGCCGCGGGCCTGCGCGTGGAGGACTATGTATTCGCGCCGCTTGCCGCCGCCGAGGCGGTGCTCACCAAGCGGCAGAAGGAATTGGGCGTCATGCTCGTGGACATCGGTGGCGGCGCCTCGTCCTTTGTCGTGTATGAGGAAGGCGCGCCGGTGCACGCGGGCGTAATCCCGATTGGCGGCAATCATATTACCGGGGATGTGGCAATCGGCTTTCGCACGCATGTGGATGTTGCTGAAGACATCAAGCGCAGCTACGGCATTTGTCTGGCGAGCGATTTGCCCAAGCGCGAGGTCATCCGCTTAGCTGAATTTATTCCGGAGAGCGAAGAGACCTATTCGCGCCGGGAGCTGGTGGAAATCATCGGCGCGCGCCTGCAGGATTTGTTTGAATTATTACAAAAGGAACTTCGCAAGATTAACCGCGTGCGTCTGCTTCCGGCTGGCGTGGTGTTGGTTGGCGGCTCGTCCCTGATTCCCGGGATGGTTGCGATGACGCGCCAGGAAATCGGGCTTCCGGCAGAACAAGGGATGCCCTACGGATTTGAGCCGGCGCCTGACGAGATACAAGGACCACAGCTTGCCGCCGCCTTGGGCGTGGCGCGGTGGGCGAGCCAAAAGCAGGGACACGCTGGCGGCAGCCAATGGACAGAGTATGTGTCCCATATGACTTCCCGGCCGTGGGTGCGGTGGCTCCGTTCATTGATGCCGTGATATGGGTACTTGTGCAGAACATACCCTTTATGATAAGACATAAAGGAAGAGTAAAGGACATAATTGTTGTACCAGTATCCATTATCCAGTAACCAGCACACCAGATTTATGCCTTCCATCAAACCGGATATAGAGACATACGCGCGGATCAAGGTCATTGGCGTTGGCGGCGGCGGCGGCAAGGCCGTCACGCGCATGATTGACCATAAAATAAACGGCGTGGACTTCCTGACTATCAATACGGATGCGCAGGATCTGCATTTTACCAAAGCGCGCACCAAGATCCATATCGGTAAAAATCTCACCAAGGGTCTGGGTGCTGGCATGAATCCTGACCTTGGCAGGCAAGCCGCGGAGGAGAACCGCGATGAGATCCACGAGGCGATCAAGGGCGCCGATATGGTATTTTTGACCTGCGGTCTTGGCGGCGGCACGGGCTCGGGCGCGACGCCGATTGTCGCTGAAGTCGCGCGGGATTCCGGAGCGCTTACTATCGGCGTAGTGACGCGGCCGTTTAGTTTTGAGGGGGTCCAGCGCGCCAAAGTCGCGGAAGAGGCGTGGCGTGAGCTCCGTGAGCGCGTGGACGCGCTGATTACCATCCACAATGATCGGATTCTCAATGTCGTGAGCAAAGATGTGTCTTTGCTCAACGCGTTTGCCGTATGCGATGATGTGCTCCGCCAGGCCGTGCAGGGCATATCGGACTTGATCATTACGCCCGGCATCATCAATGTTGATTTTGCCGATGTACGCGCAATCATGCAGGATGCGGGGTCAGCGCTGATGGGTGTAGGATTCGGCTCCGGCGAGGACCGCGCCACTGCCGCGGCAAAAGCCGCGGTCTCCTCGCCGCTATTGGACATCTCCATTGACGGCGCGCGCGGTGTCCTTTTCAATGTATCAGGCGGGCCGGATCTGACGATGTGGGAGATTAATGAGGCGGCAAAGGTAATTACCGAGTCCATTGATCGCGATGCGAAAGTGATTTTCGGCGCGGTGCATGATGAGCGGCTGAAAAAAGGCGAGATCAAAATTACGGTGGTGGCAACCGGATTCAGCGGCAAAGACGGCGTGTCCAATATGCTCGGCGGCCGCGAGGAGCGGGTGGAGGTAAAAAAAGCGAGCGGTACGCAAGCCGGGGTGGCGCCGATGGAAAAATCCGGCGCCGCGGACAAGCAGGCGCCGGAAACAGAATGGGATGCCATGCCGGCATTCCTGCGCCGCAGAGCAAAATAAATGGTAATTAGTGGGAAACGCAACCAAAATAGATATGAATAAATGATTTGAATAAATTGTCCTTTCTGTGATTGAAACGATACTCCACCTCTTTAAGATACATCGGGAAGTGATACTTGGAAACCCCTCGGTAGTTGTAGAGTATATGCTTGGCATAGCTCCAGAACCCCTCAATGCCGTTGATGTGATTCAAGAAAACTTTACGCACTTATTCTGTTTCTTTGAGAAAAACTGGTTTCAGTTTTGAAAATACGGTGCTAATTTTTATCAAAAACTTAACCAATATAATAAGTAATGCAGGCGTCCGCGGAGTGCCTCCACGAAGATATCGCGCCACGCTCCTCCGCGTCCGTACCAGTAGATGGAGAGGGGGTGATTATAGGTTTCGGCGCGATACGGCGGCACAGGTACTGCTATGGGATGCAGGCCGCAACGCTCCAGCTCCCACTTGGTGCGCGGCTGGGAATATGGCGTTGCCACAAACGCGACCTTTTTCCATCCATTCTCGTGGCAGACATCCGCATCAAACCGCGCAATAATCCGTGTGTTCCAATCTATATTTGATGAACCGAGGGCATCTCCCGCCGGAGGTCTTGCAACCGCAATGTACGGGATGTCCGGTCCCGCAAGAGCCACCGGTTCTTGCGGGATAATAGGTTTAGGTAATTAGTGGGAAACGTAACCAAAATAGGTCGATAAGAATAACTTGAACAGGT
>CAYIQI010000072.1:0-3562 GCA_964365545.1 uncultured Candidatus Saccharibacteria bacterium | reverse complement strand
CGATCTCCGCCACCTCTCCGTGATCAATCACCACGATCCGATCCATTTTCATAATAGTAGAGAGGCGGTGCGCGATCACGATCGTGGTCCTGTCCGCCATCAGACGCGACAGCGCGTCCTGAATCAATCCCTCCGAGTGGGAATCCAAACTGGATGTCGCCTCATCCAATACCAATACCGGCGCATTTTTGAGAATCGCGCGCGCAATCGCGACTCTTTGGCGTTCGCCGCCGGAGAGCTTGATCCCCCGCTCCCCCACAAGAGTATCATACCCATGAGGCAGACGCTCAATAAATTCATCGCAATGCGCCTCGGCCGCCGCGGCCATCACCTCCGCATCAGTCGCATCCCGCCTGCCGTAGCGGATATTTTCGCGAAGCGTACGATGGAAAAGTAGCGGGTCCTGCGGCACGAGCGAGAGGTTGCGACGAAGCGAATCTTGTGTTACTCCCGCGATATTCTGCTCATCAATATAAATCCCGCCGCCCTGCACATCAAAAAATCGGAAAATTAACGATACGAGCGTAGATTTGCCGGCGCCCGACGGCCCGACCAGTCCGACTTTCTCACCGGACCGGATTACCAGATTAAAATCCTGAATCACATCCCGCGTTTTCGTATACCCCCGCGCCTTCGGCGAAGGTGCGGGGGTATAGGTAAAATGTACGCCGCGAAACTCCACATCGCCTTTTGCCACGGCAAGCTCGCGCGCAGTGGGCGCATCGCACACTTCATGCGGCATATCCAAAATCTCCGCCATTTCCTCGGCATCCGCGAGCCGCTTGTAGATATCGCGGATCACGCGCCAGAAATCCCAGAGGCGGCGAAACATCGCGATGAGATAACTCTGAATCAGTACAAAATCCCCGAGTGTCAAAAAACCGCGGCTCCAGAGGCGCACCGCCACGAACATAATCAAAAACTCTAGTAAGATCATGAGTGCGCCTTGCACCCCCTCAATCCCCGTACTCAAACGCCAAGTAAATGTCCAGGCGCGTCGCTGACCGTCCGTAAGCGCGCGGAACCGCCGCGCCTCATCTTTGAACGCCGTAAATATCTTGATCGTCGTGTTATTCGTAATGGTATCCGCCAAATGCCCGGTTACTTCGGTATCCGCCGCGGCGACCATCGCGTCGTACTTGAATTTATACGCCGCAAAAAAATAATTCACCGCGATAAATACTACGAGCCATACCAGCAGAAGCGCCCCGAGCGCGCTATGCCAATACCAGAGCACCCCGATCGTAATCAATGCCCTTAACATCATCGGGAAAAGATCCAGGAGCAACTTATCCGCGATCGCCTCAAACGCATCGGAAAATCTGTTCACTCGTCGCACCAGCGATCCCACAAAACGATTCAGGAAAAATCCGTGCGCATGATGATGCAAATAATCAAAACAGGTATTGGCAAGATCCGTCACCACGCGCGGTTCAAAATACGCGTTAAAAAACATCTCAATCCGGTAGAAAAGCCACACGAGACACCACAGAAGAAACACCTGGAGAATAATCGTCGTAAGTTGCCCGACAATTTCCGGCCGCGGTATTTGATTTGCCGCGAGCAGATCAAAAAACCGCTTATAGAAAAACGGGATGACGGACTCTATGCTCACCGCCGCGGCAAGGCAAGCGACAATGGTTGCCAAATACCACGGGTAGCGGCGCGCATGGCGCCAGAATACCCCGTAGGTTTGTTTGGTGGTTTTGCGCATAATGATTTTACTATTCTACTCCCCGGCGCAAAAACCCGCGAATGCGCTCAATTTATTTAAGCAAAGCAGATCATACGCCGCCAGAACGGGCGGCGTATGATTCTATTTCCTCCTGATTAACACGCCAGCGCGTACGCTGACAAACTTATTTGGAAGAGTCAGGTATGTCTATCCGCCACGATGGATGCGCCAAAAGAATACGGCTTGATGACCGGGATAAAATTGTAGCCCTTGATCATACCGGTCACGCTGTCGATCAAATCCTTGGTGGGGCCGTTTGCGCCAATGTCCACATGGATCTCATTGCCGTCCCAGAAAAATTCGTCGCCCAGCGCCGCCTGCAGGCGGCCGCGCATCTCCTGCGCCAGCGTAATAGAATGGATGGCTTCGGCCCATATCCGGTCACGCATGGAGCCGAATTTTTTGATCTCCGAGCACGTCCAGAAATGAATCGCGCCGTTGCCCACGCGCCAGATCGTAAGCGCGGTCACGAGCGACGCCTCGTCAGTCGCCTGGGAATCCGTACCGATGATGATTTTGTAAAACCGCGCGGGCTCGCGGCGCACAAACGCGAGTGTCTCCTCAATCACCCGCTCCAAAGACAAGGCGCCCTGCGTTTCGCTTGAAAAAACAATGTCTTCTTTTACAATCTCTTTCATAAGTTTACAAAAACAACGCGCTCTGCACATCTTGCGGGATCGTATACGGCTCGTTCGTAATTTCGGCCCGCGCGATCCGCGCCACGCGAAAACTGCGCACATCTTTGCGCAGATGGCAGTACGCCTCAATCTCACCATTGGGCTTGATGGCGCGCACCTCAATCACGCGCTCTTTCTTGAACCCGACGCCGTCATTGTCCTGCGAAGAAATATATTCTATGGAAAGTTTTCTGCGCTCGGCAAGCGCGCGGCTCACCACCGCGGCGATGGGCACTGCCGCCGGCGCGTTCCATGCAACCGGAATAGAATGAATTTTATGGTCGATAAATGATTCAAAAAGCACATGGCCGTTCTTCTTGCCGTGCTCATACAGATCCCGCGTGAGCCGCACATCATCCAGGCAGTATTTCTTCACTTCCTCCACGCGCCCCTCCTTGAACCACGCGAGCGCCTCAAGCCCGTGCCCGGATTTGCCGACACCCAGCGTGGCTTTGGCAACCGCGTCGAGCCCGACGCGATGGCCGAGGAATTTTTCCGCGTCTTCAAAAATGTCCGTGACCGCGATGCGCGCAAAAGCCGCCACACCCAGATACGGAGCCATCACCGGTATGTCGAAATTATTGATGTTAAATCCCACGACGCGCTCGGCGCGCTCAAGCATCTGGGCGAGCCGCGGCATCTCGCGCTCCTCGAGCGCCGTGAACGCGTCGTCCGCGTACGAATACACGCCCGCCACCGCAACACCAAGCTCGGCAAACCGATCCCTACCGCCCACATCCGCAAAAGATTTTTTCGTCTCCACGTCAATCACGAGTGTATCTTTCATGATGTGAAAAGCATATCATATTTTCTCTTGAGATGCAAAAAGACGGGCTTCGTGGAGCCCGTCTTTTTACGATCCTGCACATAAAACACTACTCCTTCTATTGGGCGTTTTTGACATATTTATCAAAAAACTGCAGAGCGCGGCCCGCGGCGAGAGACCACGCTTTGATGAATTCGTGCTTCTCGCCCGGATAGGTGAAGAGCTCCGCTTTTTTACTATTTTTTACAAGCGCCGCAAACATTTTCTGCGAAAACGCCGGCGGCACATCGGCATCCGCAAGCCCGTGATGAATCTGCACGGGCGCTGATACATCGCCGAAATACGAAATCGGCGACATCGCGCGATACGCCGCATCTCCCGCCT
>CAYIQI010000071.1:0-3574 GCA_964365545.1 uncultured Candidatus Saccharibacteria bacterium | reverse complement strand
TCCAGCACCTTGCGCTCAAACTCCGCGTGGCCAAGTTTTTCTTTTAATGCGCGCGCCTCTGCTATCTTTTCCGCGCGGGCGTCTGCGCCCGCCCGCGCAATCTCATCGGCAAATTCGTTTTGTTGCGCGCGCATTTGGTCCACTTCCGCGATCTTCCCGCGCCTGCGACCATCAAGCGCCAAAAAATAGTCCAAATCAAAATTCAGCCCGCGATCGGTAAGCGCTTTTTTCACCTTCTCCGGATTGTCACGGATAAACTTGATGTCCAGCATTCCAACTATCGTACCACATTCTAAAATAAAACAAATCTTGACGAAATTATATTCTTAGTTCAATATACACCCCATCGACATCGTCTATCCCGAAAGGAGAATCCTATGAGAATCGGTATGCAGAGATTCCTTTTTTGGGTCGTTCTTTGGAATGCCGGAGCAGGAGCGCTTTTCTGTTGCGGGCTTGTCGGCGCCACCAATATCAGCTTCACCCTGGGCAAGCCGTGGCAGGGCTTGGTATGGTGGTTGTGCGGACTTTCACTCACCGGCATCTGCGGCGTATACCTGCATCTGGACCTTGCCGAACAAATATCCTGGACGCACGCGGATTTCAATCTGCTCGGCTGGTGTAATGAAAGCTGGGCCACAGCAGGCATTTTCGCGCTCGTCGTGGCGGGCATCACCTGCTTTAGCAGAATGGCAGAAACACCGCCGCCGCCTTTTGCCTATACCCTATGGATGGCAGGCGCCAGTATCCTCTTACTGACGCCGTCGCATTTCCTTGCCTTGTGGTGTATGGAAAATATCGACGAAATCCATCGAGAACTGCCCCTCACGCGATCCCGATACAAATCATGAGCGGCTCAATAACGCTTATCTCTCCGGCGCATCCCTTGTGGACGCCGGAGAATTTTTTTGCTTTTCAGATTGGCGAAATACCCTCGGAATGACTGATATTCTTCGCCCTGCCCGAAATCCGATCGCTTCAAGACATAAGCGTCCGTATCCACCCACTCATACGCGCAGTGCTCAAAAGAAAGTTTTATATCCCCCGCTTTCCACACTGCATCATACACGACCAAAAACACAAACTTTGCATTCGCGTCTTTATTGTGTCGCTGCCTGCGGAAACAAAAGAGCGGCTTGCCCAGTGCATACCGCACGCGCGGCCCCAATTCTTCGCGTATTTCCCGCGCGATTATTTTCTCCAGCGGCACCCGATACTCCACATTATCAATCCTGCCGCCCGGCAAATCCAGCCATTGATCATCGTCATTCATCCGCAACAACAACACCTTGTCACCCTTGCGGAGCAAAATCTTCAATCCCACTTGAAACACCCCGTAGTCCCGCTTCATAATTTGGGGCGCATGGTGGGAAACAGCACCACTTCGCGGATGTTTTTGGCGCCGGTGAAAAGCATCACCACGCGATCAATCCCGATGCCGAGACCGGCTGCCGGCGGCATGCCGTATTCCAGCGCCTCCACATACTCCTCATCCATACGCATTGCCTCGTCCTCGCCGCCCTGGCGCTCGCGCTCCTGCTCTGCGAACCGCTCGCGCTGGTCAATCGGATCATTCAGTTCCGCAAACGCATTCGTAAGCTCCCACCCACCGACCACGAGTTGAAACCGCCGCACTTCATCCGGATTTTCTCTTCGCTTCTTAGCTAATGGCGATATCTCCAGCGGATGATTGACGACAAATGTCGGCTGTACCAGATGCGGCCGGCAAATCTTTTTATAAATCTCATCCGCGATTTTTGCTTTGGAATCATGGGCGCTTGTCTCGATGCCAAATCTGCGGCCGTGCATGGCCAAAGAGTCGCGCGTCTCGCGGTCATATTCGGTAATCAGCGCGTAACGCCCAAGCAGATCCTTAAATGCAATACGCGCAAACGGCTTTTTGAAAATAATCTCTTTGCCGTCGACGGTAATCCCGCCCTTTTCGCCAAATTGCTTTGCGAGAATGATAAATAAATCCTCCACAAATCCCATCATGTCCTGCTCATTCCAGTATGCCGCGTAGCACTCCAACATCGTAAACTCCGGATTATGTGTGGCATCCATGCCCTCATTGCGGAAACACCTGCCAATCTCAAACACGCGCTCCATACCGCCGACAAGCAGACGCTTGAGATATAGCTCCGGCGCAATGCGCAGATATAGATCAGTATCCAGCGCGTTGTGGTGGGTGACAAATGGCTTGGCAAGCGTGCCGCCCGGAATCGGGTGTAACATCGGCGTCTCCACTTCAATAAATCCCCTGTCCTCGTGAAAATCGCGGATGGTTTTGATAATCGCCGAGCGCATTGCAAATCGCTCGGCTACCCCGGTATTCATCAGCAAATCCAGATATCTGCGGCGGAATCGCTCCTCCACATCCTGCAGACCGTGCCAACTATCCGGCAATGGCCGGAGGGACTTTGCAAGCATGGTCCACGAGCGCGCCTCAATGGTCTTTTCTTCTTTTTTTGTCAAAAAAAGCGCGCCGGATACGCGGAGAAAATCCCCAATATCCACGGTATCGGAAAATAATCGGTACTGCTCGTGGCCGAGCACATCTTCCTTGGCATACGCCTGCAGAGTGCCGCTCGCATCCGCAATATCAAAAAAAGTGGAGCCGCCGTGCTCGCGCCGCGCCATCAGGCGGCCTGCCACGCTAATTTCTTTTTTGCTTTTTGCCAGTGCCGCAAACTTTTTCTTTGCGTCAGCCGCGCGCACCACGGCACCCGTATCCGCCGGATAAGGATCCACGCCCCGCTCGCGCAACGCCTCGGCTTTTTTTACCCGCTCTTCGCGAATGTCTTCCAGAGCCATACTTTAGTATCATAAAAGCAAATGGGTACAAAAGGAATATTGACAAAGATACGGATAAATGATAACATTAATTCACTGCTCTTTGCTAAATTCACCCCTCAATAAAGAGATCTGGAGGCACCAATGAAGACAATCATTGTCCAAAGACACTCGCACAATCTCATCGGCATTCAAGAACGTATTGCCGAAATCGATGAGAACATTGATATTTTCTACACATCAAACCCGCGAGATGTACTCCGGCGGGTACGCGGAAATGACCCCGTGTTTGTGGTGTCCGGCCAGGTGTTTGATTATCCTACTTCTGGGACTAATCTTGCGCGAGCCGTAAAAAGCATCAATCCGTATGCGTTGTTTTTTATCTACAGCGTGATGCCCGAATGGAATGAGTCGGTTGATGGCATCATCCCAAAGGAAGACGGCACACACTCGCTCCTCGCGCGCATTCTGACCAGTAATCTTGAGGACATCACGCCCGTCGATCTCGGACTGGCTTTCCCCGAGGTCAGGATCCTCGCATATGCCCCATAGTGAAAACTCACGGTGAGGGTCGAGCAAGATTTCTGATCTTGTCCGCCCCAAACCATAACGCCCCGTCCGGGTCACACCGACCGGGGCTTTTTTATCGCATTATTATGCCGAAGCGAGCCGATTGCAGTTTTGTGCAATGTGGAGATACGGCGTACAAACACACGAAGCGCGGAGGGAGGGAGACCGAGGCCGCACGCATCCGCGTGCGGAACACGGAGGGTTCCCCCTG
>CAYIQI010000070.1:0-3665 GCA_964365545.1 uncultured Candidatus Saccharibacteria bacterium | reverse complement strand
ACGCCGCATTGCGCGCGTGCGCCGACAAGCAGTGCGGAGAAATGATTGTGTGTCTTCAAGGAGTCGCCGAAGAGAGCGGCGGCGCCAATGCCGTGCCTGCGGATATTCAGAAGAAATTGAACGGGTGCATTGCCGAAGAAGTGCGTGTGCAGACAGAAGCGTTGCAAGATCGTGTCCAACATAAAGATGCTTCTCCCGAAAGGCGCGGCAATACATTCGGAGGCACTGGGCATGAGGGGGAGGAAGATGCGTCGCGGCGGATACAAACGGAGGAGTATCAGCGTCAGTACGACGAGGAAGTGCGCCGACAAACCGAGGCGGAGATAAAGCGACAGACCGAAATACAGACCAAAGCCGCGGTGGACTGTACGCTCTTTGCCGCGGCCCCCAAGTGCGAATACGCGGCGCCGGTGGGCTCCGACAACTACAATTATTGCAAGCAGTGTTTTCCGGATCGGTGACGGGATCCGGGGAGGAACGATAAAAAATCGGCGCGCACCCGTGCGCGCCGATTTTTTATTGCCTAGCGAGTGAGCGAAATGAAAAACCATCAGTTTTTCATTTCAGGAGCGCGCGACGGCAACAAAGGTTCAATACCGCGCGTCGCTTGGCGCGCGATGTGCGAACGAAGCGAGCTCCGACAATTCCTCGGGGCTAGCCGCGAGGAACCTTTATGCGATCCATTGATTTTCCGCGATGTTTGTGGTATGATTGCCTCTATGAAGGCGAAACGCAAGGAATATGAATTGAGCCAGACGCAAACGACCCTCGCGGCGTTTTTGGTCGCGTACAATCAGAGTATTCCATCGGGGTTTCCGGCCGCGTCAGTCACTACGTTGCAGCAATTCCGGCGCGTGCATCCGGCGCTCTTCAAGCACGGCAGTCAGTGGTCGGTTGCCCTACATCGCAAGCGCGTCATGGATTGGCTTTCCGGCAATCCGCGTCTGGTATGATAATCGCGCTATGCTGATCGACGACATCACCATAAAAGTCAAAGCGGGCGACGGCGGCAGAGGTGCTGTGGCTTTTGACAAAAATCTTATGGCCTTGGGGCCTGCCGGCGCCTCCGGCGGCCGGGGCGGTAGCGTGTATGCCGTGGGCGTCTCGGACCTCAATGCCTTGAGCCAGTTCAGATATGAAAAAGATGTGAACGCCCCTGGCGGGGGCGCTGGCAGGCCGCAATTTCGCGACGGTACCGACGGCGCCGACCGCATATTGAAAATTCCGGTCGGCACGATCATCCATTATATTGAAAGCGGCAAGACCTATGAAATGCTGTCGGTAGGGCAGAAAATTTTGCTCGCTCGCGGCGGCATCGGCGGACGGGGCAATTTTCATTTCCGGTCATCCATCAACACCACGCCGCGCGAATACGAAGAAGGCAGGCGCGGCGAGCGATTCACGGCGCGCCTCGAACTCAAGCTCATCGCGGATATCGGCTTCATCGGCCTGCCCAACGCGGGCAAATCGTCTCTTCTCAACGAACTGACGCGTGCGAGCGCCAAAGTCGCCAATTACCCCTTCACGACACTCGAGCCGAATCTCGGGACGCATTACAATCTCATCCTCGCCGACATCCCCGGGCTCATCGAGGGCGCGTCGCAAGGCAAGGGCTTGGGCATAAAATTCCTCCGTCATATTGAGCGCACGCGCATATTATTTCACCTCGTCTCCGCCGAGTCGTCGCATCCCGTGCGCGATTATAAAGCGATTAAAAGGGAACTGGCGGCTTATAGCAGAGAACTGGCGCAAAAATTTGAATATGTATTTTTAAGCAAGAGTGATCTGGCGCCGCCAAAAGAACTCAAAAAGAAAATCGCGGCGCTCAAAAAAATGTGTCCGCGCGTGCTTGCCATTTCCATCCACGACTGGGATAGCATGCAAAAAGTCAAAAAAATCCTCGCCAAAATACAAGATAAAAAATAACATCAAGGCGCGCGGGGCGCGCCTTGATGTTGAGAACGGAGGTAAAGTCAGCATTTGAAATAATAGCTGGATCCGCTATCCGGTGTCATGATGAGAACAGACCGCGTACCAGGAGGATTCTTGCCCTGTATAACCTCGCCGATAACCTGCGCCTCAATATCGCAGTCCCTGGCAAGAGCAATACATGCATCCGCAACCACCTGTCCTGATACGACTGCCTCAAGCCGGTGCCCCATGTTATATGTCTGAAACATATCATACCACGACATATTGCTTACGCGCCGGAGCATCTGGAAAACCGGCGGAGTCGGGAATAGATTGTTCTTGACATAAATGATGCCCGGAGATCCGAACTTGCCGATTTTGGTTTGCCCCCCGCCAGAACAATGGATTAGGCCTTTGATATGGTGGGGCTCGATGTCGCGTATCAGGCGGGTGATGAGCGGCAGATACGCGCGCGTGGGCGAGAGGAGTGCTGATGCAACGGAAAAACGGTCGTCTTCGGGCAACGGATCGGGAAGCAAATGCGGTCCGCGGTAGATAAGCGTAGGATCGGTTTCCGGCGCGTAGGTCTCGGCGTACCGGCGGTATAAGGGTGAGAGCGTATCATGCCGCGCGTTGGTAAATCCGTTGGAACCGATGCCCGAGTTCGGCGCATTTTCCCATACGGCTTGCCCTGTTGAGCTGAAACCAACAATCAACGCAGGTGCCGTGATACCTCCTGCGTTTATTACACTTGTGCGGGGAAACCGACAGGTGACGGTATGATCCACGGTGATAGTGCGTACGAGATCGCCGATATCTGCGGTTTCGCCTCCGCTAAGATAGCACGGGAATCCGAGGTCCGTAAAAAATGTGCAGAGCTCCCGGCATCCCTCAATCAGCGCGGTAACGACTTCACCCGGAATTAGATGCTTGTTGCGGCCAATAGTCATAGAGATGACAAACGGCCCGAGCGCGCCGGCGCATGCCATGTCGTCAAGGTTCATGACCATACTATCCTGCGCAATGCCTTTCCAGACGCTCATTTCGTCATAGGCTCGCCATGCGAGATATGCAAGAACCGCTTTGGTCCCTGCGCCGTCAGCGTGCTGGATGATACAGTTGTCTTTGCTACCCGTAAAAACATCGGGGAGGATGGTGCAAAATGCTCCCGGATACAGGCCTTTGTCGAGATCTTTGGTTGCCGCGTGGACATCAGGTTTTGAAGCAGATACGCCGCGCAGTTCATATAAGCTGGGTGAATCTGTCATGGTCTGGCTCCTTTCGCCAAGGCAGTTGTTAATTTCAATGTACTGGTTTATATCATAGCAGAAAGAGTAAGAATGACAAATAGGATTCTTATAGCGTATACTTAAAAAACCATGCCAGACGTAAAACAAAATATATCATTTACGCGCGACCAATACCGCGCCCTGCTCAAGGCGGTGTATCTTGGCAATTGGATGGCAAATGCGCACCGCGGCCCGGACGAGGCACTGCGGGAATATGAGGAAATCTCAAGCCATCTGTTTTCCATAGCACCGCTTTTTGGCTTGTCAAAGTATATTGACCAACACGAAGTGGAACACGGGCATTATGAGCCCACGCGATTTTTTGAAGAAAGTACCGGCGTCCACCGCCTCCACCATGAATACGACGAGGAAGCCATGTGGAGCGAGCTCGCCGACGAGCTTAGCAGGCGCGATATATCTGAACGCTACACGCCGGAACAAATCGCGGCCATGACCCAGGACGAA
>CAYIQI010000069.1:0-3752 GCA_964365545.1 uncultured Candidatus Saccharibacteria bacterium | reverse complement strand
TTTATTGCCTAGCGAGTGAGAGAAATGAAAAGCCTTTGGCTTTTCATTTCAGGAGCGCACAACGGCAACAAAGGTTCAATACCCCACATCTTGGCGCGTGATGTACGAGCAGTAGCGAGCTCCGATAATACCTCGGGACTAGCCCCGAGGAACCTTTATGCGTTTTCAAACATTTCAAGATTCAAATCCGACCTGTTGGATTTCTTCATGCAGAACAATTCCATATTTTTCCTGTACGGCTTTTTGCGCCATCGCGATAAGCGCGCGTACTTCCTCCGCGGCGCCGCCGCCTTCGTTGATGAAGAAGTTCGCGTGCTTTTCGGATATCACGATGCGCCCGACTCTTTTCCCTTTCAACCCCGCGCGGTCGATCAGAAATGCCGCGGGGATCGTCTCGCGTTTTGTCAAAGCCGCGAACTCCGGAAATCGCGCGCGAAGTTTTTCTTTTTCCGCCGGACTCTCCGGCCACGCGGGATTTTTGAATATGCATCCGCAGCACTTGGCGCCAATATCCTGTTTGGCGGAGCGTTCAACGCTCATGGCGCGTATCTCCTGCTGGATTGTCGCCGCATCTCCTTTTTGCAATTGCAGTGTTGCTGAAAGCACAATCCGCTCCGGATGCCGCTTGAAAATAGAATCCCGATAGTCGAACTGTATGCTGGACGCCGGATAATGGACGCTGGCGGATGTGACGGCGTCAAAGACCTCTACCGATTCTACGACATCCTTCATCTCGTGGCCAAAGCATCCGGCGTTGCCGCGCACCGAACCCCCGATGGTGCCGGGCACGCCGATTGCCCACGCAAATCCGCTCATGCCTTGCCGCGCCGCCTCCGCGGCGGCGCGCGCCATCATGACTCCGGCGTCAACCGTCATCCGCTCCCCGTCAATTTTTATTTCGCCACCGGTCATCCGTATTACCATGCCGTCAAAGCCTTCATCCGAGACGAGCGTATTGGATCCGGCGCCCATGACAAAAAATCGGATGCCACGATCTGCCGCAAACCGTACGGCCTCTTCAATCTCCGCCGCAGTATGCGCCTCAACAAAAAACCGCGCCGCGCCGCCAATCTTATAGATGGTATGCGGCGCCAACGACTCATTCTCTTTTATTATAATCGCCATATCCCGTATTATGGATAAAACCCGATGATTTGCAATCACTCCAGCGACTTCCTATAATTGAGCTGATAGCTTCTTTCGGTGGCATAAGAGGCCGGCACTCACTAAGGACAACTTGGAGTTAAACCCCTCTTGTGCCTCCGAAGGAAAGTGTTGGCAAATTAAAACCGCGGCGCTTACAGCGCCGCGGTTTTAAAATCTTTTGGAAATTGTGTAATGAGATCGCATCCGCTCTCGGTGATCACTGCCACATCCTCGATCCTTATTCCTCCGGCGGGAATTCCTTTGCGCGGCTTTCGATAATACAATCCGGGCTCTATAGTGATTACATTGCCAGCTTCCAGTATCTGATGTCCAGCGCCCAGACGCGGTGCCTCATGGATGTCTATGCCGACGCCATGACCCAAGCCGTGGATAAAACCCTCGGCGCGGCCGCCTGCAATCCGCGTCGGGAATCCGGCAGACGCAAGATACTCTGCGGCGGCGCGATGCACCGCACCGCCGTCAACTCCGGCACGAATCATCGCGATCCCCGTTTCTTGCGCGCCAAGCACCGCCTTATACATCCGCGCCAAATCGCCCGACGGCTCACCCTTGAAAAAAGTCCGCGTCATATCCGCCCAGTAGTGCGTCGCGAGCGACACCGGGAAAATATCCATGACTATGGGCTGGCGCGCAATAATGGGGCCGCTCCCCATGCAATGCGGATCAGCGGCATGCGGGCCGCAAGCGACAATAGTACCCGTGGCAAGATACCCGCGTTTCCACAATACATCATCAATAATGCGCCGGATGATTTCCGAAGTGACGACACGGCTGCCATCGTACACTCGGCGGCCTTTTATCGTGCAGGCGCGCAAAAACGCGGCTGCCGCGGCAGTCGCGTCCTCGCATGAGCGCTGTGCCGCCGTAATCTCGATAATTTCTTTTTTGGATTTGCGCGCCCGCTCCGGGTACAACGAGTGCCCGCCGTCGTGTATGGCAAATATCTCCCCCAGCATACGCGCAATGCCATGAGGAAACTGGTGCGGCACGATTACTTCCGTGATTTTCTGCGCTTTCAGAAACCTACTCAAGCCCTGTACTACCGACTCCCCGCGTTTAAGAAATTTATCAAACAACACTATCTCGTAAGCTCGCGCCTCTTTTTTCGCGCGGCCGATTTCCAAAGGCGAGAGCAGAAGAATCGTCTTGCCCCCGATCTCCACGAGAAAAAACGGGTCCGGCGCCCGAAATCCGGTTCTCCACAATAAATCCCCCGAAAAATGCGGCGCGCCCAGGTCCGTGGCGCCCCACAATACTTTTGCCGTTTTCATTTTTTCTTTTGATTATCCGCGTGATGCCACAGCACGAGACACGCATAGCTTCGATACGGGTGCCAGTTATCAACAATCTGTTCCATTGCCTTTTGCGTCCGCGTCCGTCGCGCTCCATACAAATTTTTCAATGATTTACGCAGAGCAAAATCGCCGAATGAAAATATATCTTCGCGCCCCAGCGTAAAGATGAGAAACATCTCCGCCGTCCATCTGCCGATGCCCTTTATTTTTATCAATTCCGCAATCACCTGCTCATCATCCGCCGCGGCAAATTTCCGAAAATTAATTTCGCGTGTCTCTACGCGCGCCGCCAAATCACGGAGCGACCGCGCCTTTGCCCACGACATACCCGCCGCACGCAACTGATCCTCGGATACTGCAAGCACGCGGGCGGGCGATGCCCGCCCGCGCGGAAACAAAGCGCGGAATCTCGCGACAATCGCCCGCGCCGCCACACTACCCAACTGCTGGGAAATAATCTCGCGGCAGAGACGATTGAAATATCCTGCGGGCTTCTCCGTCGGCTCCAAAATCTCCCACGGCATCCGAGCAAGTACTGCATGCAAAACCGGGTCGCGCCGCCGAAAATGCCGCGCCACCCGTATTTTATCATCCACCGATTCTTTCTTCATATATGGCTATAGCCCAGTATATCCTATAATCGTCTGGAAAAATAAAGGTTCCTCGCAGCTAGCCCCGAGGTATTATCGGAGCTTGCTACTACTCGCACATCACGCGCCAAGGCACGGGGTATTGAACCTTTGTTAGCGGTCGTGCGCTCCTGAAATGAAAAGCCAAGGGCTTTTCATTTCTCTCACTCGCTAGGCAATAGAAAACCCCTTTTGAAGGGGGCTTTCTACCGGACAATTTTGGAGACCCCGACGAATCGGGGAGACAGTTCACTAGTGATTATGATAGCGGATGCGCCGGGAAAAGTAAAGTCCTGTTATCCACAACACTCCTATCAAAAACACTGCGTGTAGTGGAGCATGGAAAAAGGCATACCCGTACGCAGGCGGCATCCCCATCCGCCGACAATACGCAGGGTTTCATCCAGCGACAGCGGATCGCGCCACAGATCCGGCGCCAGCGGCAAGGACACACGATAGTCGCGGTCTGCCAGCGGCACGCTGGCGGCAGCCGCGCGATACTGTGTTGGATAATTACTCACGACAAAAAGTCCGGCGCCGAAAAGCACCGTCGCCGCAAGAAGCGCCACCTGCAATAAAAAATCCTTGTGTCTGTCCAGTATGTTCATCATAGCTTTGCGAGCCGCATGCGAAGCGGCAGCAGCGTATCGGGATTCAGAGA
>CAYIQI010000068.1:0-3785 GCA_964365545.1 uncultured Candidatus Saccharibacteria bacterium | reverse complement strand
CCACTATACCATGGGGGAATTTTATCTCAACGCTGTGTTCGCCCATCGTCTTGATTGGCTCTGTAAGCATGATCCATTCTTTTTCCACCGCAATCCCCTGCCTCTTCAGCGCATCGCGGATTTTAGCGGTAGTGATGGATCCGAATGCCTTGCCTTTTTCGCCGATTTTTGTTTTCAGCGTCAGTGCCGTATTTCTCAATTTCTCGCTCATTCCCTGATACGCGGCGGTTTGTTTTTCTTGTTCTTGATCGCGGCGCGATTTTTCAGCGGCAATGCCGGCAATCGCAACGGGGGTCGCCGGCATTGCCAGTTTGCGCGGCAGCAAAAAGTTGCGCGCGTAGCCATCGCTCACCTCTTTGATCTCGCCGCGGCGTCCGATCGCGGCAACATCCTGCAAGAGAATCACTTTCATGATCGCGTATTTCTCAACAACGCAAGGAACTCTTTTATTGAGATCCCCGCCTGCTTCAAAATTTTTACTGTCATATCGCGAGAAAGATCTTTTGCGTGCATCGCGATTGTCGTCGTCCTGCCGCTCATCGGATGTGAAAGTCGGATATGGCTTCCTTTCTGCCTGATAACTTTAAATCCTGCCCTTAGCAGGATCGTAAGCAGACGGGC
Source organism: uncultured Candidatus Saccharibacteria bacterium (assembly GCA_964365545.1). Classification (GTDB taxonomy): domain Bacteria; phylum Patescibacteriota; class Minisyncoccia; order Sungbacterales; family HO2-52-23; genus 2-02-FULL-52-23. The sequence continues at coordinate 3,164 of CAYIQI010000068.1, read as the reverse complement.
AGGCGTCAGAATAGGAATGATGCTCATATCAACACTCGTTCGCGGGATCGGCGGACAGCGACAGGATGCACAATCTTCTCTGCCGTAATCTTGGCTTCGGCCATGCATTCTATGCATAATTCAATTGCCTCGCGAACCATCTTTTTTGCCTCAACCATGGTTTTCCCCCAAGTGATCACGCCCGGCAGATCAGGCGCGGTTGCGACATATCCTTTCCGCTCATCGCGTTCAAATATAACCCGATGACTTCCATACGAGGTGTCCACAATCATGGTCTTTTTTGTATCTTTTCTCCGGTTCATAACTAAATAATAGGAGGTAAATTGTCTTTCGTCAAGACGCATTAATCCTACGGAGCATGTTTTTGGGAGCGCAGATAATAATCAGATTTTAAGATAAGGATGCAACTTGCCGAATGTGTTATTTTTCCGGAGAGTACCATATCAACGGCTTTCCGAAAAGGCACCTTCATAATTTGTAAAACCTCACCTCCGTCCGGAGAACGGTTCCCTGCTTTAATTCCGAGCGCTAAAAACAAATAATTTGGCGAGTGAACTACAGTAGTAAAAGGATTTACCATCCCTAAACTAATCCATATTATAATCCCTTTAACACCTCAACGCCTTTTTCCAAAATCAAATCCTTGCCTTCGTCTGCTTTGGCAGGGGTTTCTGGAATCTCTACTTTGATGTCCGGCTCCAATCCCTTGCCATTGATCTCCGTGCCTTTGGGCGTGAGCCATTTGGCAATCGTAATTTTCATGGATACGTCATGCGACATATCCACCACCTCCTGCACCGAACCCTTGCCGAATGTTTTCGCGCCAATCAATTTGATGCCGCGGATGTCGCGGAGAGCCCCGGATACGATCTCGGATGCCGATGCCGAGCCCTCGTTGACGAGTACCACGGTCGGGACATTTTCAAGCAAGCGATAGCCGCTGGAGCGATACAGATCTTCTTTGCCGTCCGCATAATGCTCTCGCGCGATGATGTCACCCGCCGGCGCAAACCAGCTGGCAATATCCACCGCGACCGTCAGGTAGCCACCCGGATTATTGCGCAAATCCAGTATGAGTTTCTGCGATCGGCTGTCCGCAAACTCCTGCATTGCTTTGCGAAACTCGCTTGCGGCGTTCTCCGTAAACTCGTTGAGCTTGATGACGAAGATGCCATCCGGCCTCTTTTCTGTTGTCAGGATTACGATCCTGATGGTTTCGCGCGTAATGGTATATTCTTTCGGCTTGCTCATGCCCTCGTGAAAAATCAGGAGCCGTACCTTTGTGCCGACTTCGCCGCGGATCATCCGCACGGCTTCCTCCAGCGCCAAGTCCGCGGTCGGCGTATCATTGATTTTTAGAATGCTATCCGCGGCTTTGATGCCCGCGCGCTCGGCAGGGTTGCCCTTGAGCGGCGCTATGACCGTCAAGACGCCTTTGCGGATGCCGATTTCAGCGCCGATGCCGCCGAACGATCCCTTGATGTCCTGCTGGAATTGCTTGGTCTCCGCGGGAGGGAAAAACTGCGTGTAGGGATCTTTGAGCGACTGCGCAAGCCCCTGTATCGCGCCGTATACCATTTTCTGCCGGTCTATCTTTGCCCGATCCACATATTTTTCTTCCAGCCGCGCCCACGCCTCCCAGAAAAGCCCCATATCAACGCTTTGCAGATTTTCCGGCGATTTTTGGTTGATGATGCCGAGGACTTTCTCTGCGGACGGACGATGGGTATAGCCGTACCATGTGCCGAGCCAAAAACTCGCGCCCAAAACAAAAAAAGAGGCGATAATGAGCCCTGCTTTTTGATAATGCCGTTGATAGGATTTCATATGAGCATTGTACGCTAAAACAAAAACCCGCGTCAATCCCACAGAAGATCATCGGCAAGATGATAGATGTCGCCGGCGCCCATGATGAGGACCGCGTCTCCGGGCCGGACTTCGGCGCAGAGGAGTGCTGCGGCATCGGCGAATGATTCTGCATGAGAAGCGTTTTTTCCGCGCTCAAGAAGCGCGTGGCTTAATTTGACGGAATCCACGGCGTCTTTGGCGGCCTTGGTTTCTCGGCCCGCGACATCGTACACCGGCAAGAGCACCACCCGATCCGCAAGGTCAAAGGCGCCGAGAAAATCATTCCATAAATATTTGAGCCGCTGATATTGGTGCGGCTGGAACACGCACCAGATGCGACGCAGGGGAAATCGCTCGCGGCTGGCTTGCAAGGTCGCCGCGATCTCCCGCGGATGATGGCCGTAGTCATTAAAGACATACGCGCCGTTGAGCATGCCTTTGAATTCAAACCTGCGCCATGTCCCGCGGAATCTGCCGAGCGCCTGCAGGATCGCGGATTCGGATATGCCGAGCGCGCGGCCAATGGCTTGTGCCGCAAGGGCGTTGGAGATATTATGCTTACCGGGCACTTTAAGGATTTTTTTGATCATTGCGCCATCAGCAGAATCGGCTGAATACCACTTGACCCGGCCGCCGAATTTTTGCGCAACGCGCGCCGTACGCTCGTCGTCGGCATTGGCAATAATCGCGCCGTGCGCCGGAACTTTGCCAAGATACTCGGCAAATGCTTTTTCCACCCCTGCCGCGGTTTTGTAAGTATCTAGATGCTCGGCGTCAATGTTGGTGATTGCCGCAATTTCGGGCGAGTAGTGAAGAAATGATTTGTTCCACTCGTCCGCCTCCAACACCAGATGCCCGCCGCGGCCATGGCGGAAGTTGGAGCCGCCATACTCGCTCATTTTGGTGCCGATGATAACCATGGGATCGCACCAGCCGTCTTCGAGCACCAAAGCTGCCATCGCGGTGGTGGTACTCTTGCCGTGACTGCCGGAAATCGTGATGGTTTTGAATTGCCGTGTCAAATCCCCCACCGCTTCTGCATAAGTTTGCATCGGAATTTTACGCCGTTTTGCTTCTTTGAGTTCTGGATTGGTTTTTGGCGTCGCCGCGGTATAAATCATCCGATCAACGCCTTGCGGCAGATTGAACGCAGAATGCGGTCCAAGAATGATGCGTGCGCCGCGGCGCGCGAGGTATTCAGTGATTTCAGAGTGCGTCAAATCGGAGCCGGAAACTTTGGCTCCCTGCGATAAATAATACTGGGCAAGCGCGGATACTCCGATCCCGCCAATCCCAATAAAATGAATCCGTATCAT
>CAYIQI010000067.1:0-3812 GCA_964365545.1 uncultured Candidatus Saccharibacteria bacterium | reverse complement strand
GTTTCTACCGCGTAGATTTACTTAGTAAGTATGAGCAGTAGGGATATTATACTCAATTCAATATAAGAAGGAAAGTAAAAGTTATCCACAGAAATAAAAACAGGCGGAGAGTTCCCTCCCCGCCCTGCATATTATTCCCTTTACTTGTTCAAGAGAGGGAACTCGATAAAAATCCACTTGTCGGTGCCCGGGCGCTTTACACTTATTTTAGCGCCTTCGTCTATGAGCGATACTATCGCGTCGAGATGATTCAATGCCTTCCTGATTACTTCTGCACGCGAGCTTGCGTCTAATCGGTCTTGAAGACGTTTTAGCTGGTTCATTGTGCGTTGAGTAAAATCAAGTTGCACTCGAGTGCGTTGTGTTGTTTTATCCATGGTGGTATCCCTTCTCTCTATGTTGTTTTCAGATCTATACCCAGAAGCGAGAACGGCTCGTAGACAAAAAAGCGATCTCCTCCGACGTTGCCGTGCGCTTGTCTACTGACCAGTCCTCTTTTGAAGAGTTGGCGCAGTCGTTCCCGCACCAGCGTTGGTTTATGTTCTTTCTTGAGCAACACTATCATCTCATGAGAGCTCATGGTGCGGTTTTCTTTGATGACATCCAAAGTTATCCGCAAAGAGGACTGCAGGTTCAGTATTTCTTCACGAACGACCTGTCCTTGCTCTTGTGGATCCGTGTAGACGATAAACAACGAGCACGGGGTTCCTTTGAGCATCCGTTGCAGAAGCCAGACGGTATCTTTATTCGGATCCGAGATAACCAAAGAGCGGTGAAAGCAGAGGACCGGACTTGGAGTTTTTTCATACTCAATCTGTACTGCAATCGCATGGAGCAGCTGTGGAGTAATTATGTTCACTCCCCTGCAACACAGGATTGTTCTGGCATCACCACCGAGCGAGATACTCTTGATGTTGGAAAGAATGACGCTGTATGCCTCCCGAACCGCGTTGTCACCTTCCACAACCCGCCCATGTCCCTCGACGACATTACTGAACTGCTCCAAACGCACATAGATATGTATGTCGCTCATGTGCAGACCCTTTCTTGCTAAGGTCTGATTTGTAAAAGAAGCTGATAGGAACTATACTTTGTATACCATGCGGACATCGTATTCGGCAATAGATACTTATCTGCGGTGTCCCCAGCAGTATAAGTTTCAAGAGATTGACAGGATTCGCGCGCCCAAGTCACGGGAGGCGATTTTTGGCTCGCTGGTGCACGATACGCTGGAATATATGTTCTCGCGCACTCCCCTGTACCCCACACTCGACGAGATCGTAGCGTATTTCCGCGAGCATTGGCCAGCGCGGGAAGTATTTCTTGCCGAGTCAAAAAATGATCCACTGAAGCGCCCGTGGACAGAGGATGAGGCAAAACTATTTTTTGAAGAGGGTGTGCGGATGCTCAAGAAATTTTATGAGAGTAACGCGCCGTGGAATTATCTGGTCGTGGATCTGGAATCGCGGTTTGAGGTGGCTTTGCGGGATGAGAAAACAGGCGAGACGCACATCCTCGCGGGCATTATTGACCGGATAGATAAATTGCCGGACGGCAAATATGAGATTATTGATTACAAAACCGGCAAACGCATGCCCTCGCAGGATATGCTCAATCGCGATCTCCAGCTCTCACTCTACTCGCTTGGCCTGCAAAATCGGTGGCCGCATCTCAAACCCGAGGATATTAAGTTAAGTTTGTATTTTCTCAAGCACGACGAGAAGCTGACCGCGCATCCGGCGCCGGACGCGACGGAGAAGATAAAGAAGCATGTGCTCAAGACCATCAATGAAATACAGGAGAAAATAAAATCAGGCAAGCCATTTGAGCCCATGCCGTCAATTCTCTGCAATTGGTGCGGGTATCGGCCCATGTGTCCCGCGTGGAAGCATTTATACAAGAATCAGGAATCAGGAATCAAGAATCAGGTGGAAGAAAACAATGCGGTCAATGAATACCTCGCTCTCAAGAAATCAGAGAAGAAAATCGCGGCGCGCATGGACGAATTGCAGGAGCAGTTGAAGGCGTATATGGAGCGTGCGGGGCTCACCCGCTTGTTTGGCGACGAGGGATATATCACCAAGAAAAATCAACAGCGGTTTGAGTATGACTTTGAGCGAGTAAAAATACTCCTGTCCCCTTTTGGTAAATGGGAGGATATTCTGGATCCCGATCCGTCAAAACTCAAAAAAATACTTTATGAGGTGCCGGAAGAAGTGCGTATCGTCATAGAAGAAACCCGCGCCGTGGTCAAGGAATACATAGTAATGACGGCATCTCTCAAAAAAATAAAATCACCGGAGGACGCTACCACGGAGTTGGAGTAATCTACTATTATTAGTACACTTATCCGGCGGTCGCGGATAAGTGTACTAATATGTAATGCTGGCCTGATTGGTAGGGTACCGCCTTGTCGGGACTTATCATTTACAGCCCGGGGCAGTTGGAGGCGGGCTTGAGTCCCCTGCTCTCGGCCTCGGTTTTGGTTTGGAACCACACCTTGTTGGCATCTTTGATACGCAATGCTCCCGCGCACCAGGGAAAATGATAATAAGAGCCGGATTTGGAGGCGACATATTTTCCTTTGGCTGATGCGCTGATAGCTGCCATGCCGCCGCCCATTGCGGCGGGCGGCGGTTTGTTTTCTTGATTCTTGATTCCTAATTCTTGGTTCTCAATGATGATGGGCTCTTTTTGCGGCCAAATCACCGACAACCTCCCCAAGCCGAAGCTCCCCATGCCGACCAGGAAGATAAAAACGGCGGTAAAAGCGTCTTTGCGGTTGGCGACGAGCCATGTATTGACTTTCTGCAGTGGTTTGAGTAGCATATGGATAGTATAAAGAAGGAAGTATCAAGAATCAAGAAAGATACGGTAGCGTCCATTTCTTGATACTTGCTTCATAATTCTTGTTTCTCATTTATGGCACATACCAAATCCGCGGGTGCGGCAAAATACGGCCGTGATTCGCAACCAAAATATCTCGGTATTAAGAAATCGGACGGCAGTCGCGTCAAAAACGGCGATATTATCGTGCGCCAGCGTGGTACCAAATTCGTTGCTGGCATGGGCATCAAACGCGGCGGCGACGATACGCTCTATGCGGTTAACGAGGGTCTCGTACAATTCCGCAACAAGCTCAAAACTCGTTTTGACGGATCGCGCCGAGCCGTCAAAGTGGTCAATGTCGTAGCGGCGTAGATATGGGCATGATAACGCGCACCCTCATCGGCATAGTCGATGGGGGATTTATTTTTGTAATTTGACGGCGGCGGCGATGAATGCGAGAAAAAGCGGGTGCGGATGCAGGGGGCGAGATTTGAGTTCGGGGTGGAATTGGACGCCTACGAAAAACGGATGATCTTTTAATTCTATAATCTCTACCAAATCGCGTTCAGAATTTACTCCGGCGAGGACAAGCCCTTTTTGCTCCAAAACTGCGCGATATTTATTATTAAACTCATAGCGGTGGCGATGGCGCTCGGAAATACTGGGGACACCATAGGCGGTCTTGCTGATCGTATTATCTGTAATGTCGCATCGGTATGCGCCAAGACGCATAGACCCCCCCATCTTTTTCTCAACAATGTTGGTGATCTGTTCGCTCATGACATCAATGACCGGATGCGCAGTCGCGGGATTTACTTCGGTGGTGTGCGCATCGGCGAGTCCCGCTACATTGCGGGCAAATTCCACGGTTGCCAATTGCATGCCATAGCAGAGTCCGAAATAGGGAAGGCGCTGTTCGCGGCAAAAACGGATTACCGCGATCTTACCCTCCACTCCCCTGCCGCCAAATCCGCCGGGTACAA
>CAYIQI010000066.1:0-3846 GCA_964365545.1 uncultured Candidatus Saccharibacteria bacterium | reverse complement strand
TTGATATGCGCATGGACAGCCAGCTGGTATGCCGCCAGCTCAATGGCGAATACAAAATAGAAGAAGAGCGATTCTTTTCCTATTTTATGAAAATATGGAATCTCAAAATGGATTTCGATCGCGTGGTATTCACGCATGTCCCGCGCGAAAAAAACAGAGAGGCAGACCGCATGGTGAATGAGGCGCTCGATGCTCCGGGCGCCCGACCGCTATTTCAATGAGGAGAGAGAATGTCCAAAAATTACGCTCGAGCGTAATTTTTGGACACTTGATTTTTTCTGCACAATGCGGTATGCTTTTCTCTGATTCTCTCCATCAGGTGATCGCCTTTATCGTTGAGATAGGGGAGGAAAGTCCGAGCACCATTCTGCCGCAAGGCGGAAAAGCGATAGCGGCTAACGGCCGCCATAGCCGGTACTTCGCACCCGAATAATTAGTTATTAATAATTAGTTATTCCAGCGCGGAGCGCTGGTGAACGGGACAGTGTCACAGAGACCATACCGCCTACCCGGCGCGGAGCGCTGGCGGCAAGGATGAAAAGAGTGGGGTAAGAGCCCACAGCGCGCGCCGGTAACGACGCGCGGTGAAAAACTCCTATCCGGTGCAAGGGACCGAGCACATAACAAGTTATGTGCTCGGATACCGCTTGATCCCGTATGGCAACATCGGGACCAGAGAGATGATCACTCATCTCGCCTCCGGCGAGATGACAGAACTCGGCTTATCGATGGAGAGAACACAAAATAAAATCCGGCATGATGCCGGATTTTATTTTGTGCGAAAAACGCCGCAAAGAAAAAATATCTATCACTCTCATTTCCGTACGATCGTAGGGAAATGAGAGTAGTGGGTAGGAGATCGTCTCTGCCGTGTCGCGCGTCCGCGTTACGCCATGGAGATGTCTATGCGCCTGCCGCCGCGTTTGTTTTTGGAGTTTTCTATTCTGCGCAGGAACAACTCTATCTGGTCAGACCGGTACACGCGGTAGTTATTCACGGGATTGCGATAGGACGTCAAAACGCCTTTTTTGTCCCAGTTGCGGAGCGTCAAAGGAGTCACGCCGATGAGCCGCGCAGCATCTTTGATAGAGAGATATTTTTGTTCCATAGAAGAAAAAATGAAGAAAAACATTCGTTTCGGAATCCTGTCAAGGGTTTTTTTCGTTTTTGGCCTGCAAATATGGCTTTCCTCCGATTTATAGGATTAAAAATGAACATCAATAAACCTTGATACTTCAGCGAGGTTATTTAGCAACCTTTAGCAACTTTTCATACGGATTATAATACGATGCTCTTTTACGCTTTCCAGTATGGAATATTTGGGAGTTTTCTTCAAGGCGAGTTATCCACAAGAAAGATACCCGAAAAACCGGCATCTGTCCGTATAATGGATAAGGCATTCATGTATCTATACGATACGATATTGGATGGAAAAAAGTGAGCCCATATATAAGCAAAACTATTATCGGATGACTGATTGGGAAAAACAAAATTATATTTCTCTTGCGCGCGCCGCCCAAGGAACTCCTTACTCACAGGAGTATTTATCGCTGTTGGTCCGCAAAGGAAAGATTGACGCAAAAAAATTCGGCCGTAATTGGTATGTCACGAAAACATCGGTGCATGATTATTTGCGCCGCCAGCAGGACGCGGCGTTGAGAAAAGCCAATTTTGCAAAAGATTCGGAGATGAGGCATCAGGATAATCAAGACAGTAAGGATAGTAAGAAAGAGGCGGTGGAGAATAATCCGATATCCAATAGCGTATCGGATAGCAGGCTATCGCCTTATGGGCATGGGGAATATCAGACAAGAGAAACCGGACGGCAGGTTGTCGCCGCGTTTGTACGGCTCGTACGCCACGCGGGTGCCGAGGGGATTTTGATCGGCGGGGTACTGGCGGGATCCTTTGTTATTGGCGCGGTCGGAACGAATATTGCCCGGGAAGTGGTGGTGCAAGGAGCCGGAGGGATGTTGCGATTGGCGGAGGAGGCGGGTTTGCCTGCGCGCGGCGCCGGATTACTTTCTGCGGCGCAAGACGCCGCGGTCGCGGGATGGGAAAAATCCAATAGCGATTTCTCCGGGCTCGCGGCGCTGGCGGAGCAGGAGATTAATTCTCGCGGTAGCGTCATCGGATTCTTCGCGCCGTTGCGGAACGCATCAGCGCGCTTCTCCCGCGCAATCGCGGATCTTTTCTCTCCGCCGTCCGCGGCGCCCGCGCCCAAGGCCGTGAAAAAAAGTTTTGTTCCTCCCGCGATCCCGACGCCGTTCCTTATCGGTGACGGCTCCGATGCGCGCCGCTTGCCGTCTCTCCCGTCATCCGTGTCCGGCGCGGCGAGCCGGATCACCGAGGTTCGCCAGATTACCGAGAGGAAAGAAATCATCATCCCCGCGGATCTCGCCGTCGTCAAATCAGATGTTCTTGCATCCGTGGACAAACTCAATGCCGACATCCGGGCGTATGTCAACCGCCAGGTCTCGGCGCTCTCTTCCTCCGCCTCTGGTCAGGCGGCATCCTCCATCCAGATGGTGAGCGTGAGCCAGGAAATCTCCAATCTTATCTCCCCTACCATTCAAAAAGGATTTACGCTCGCCTCCGGCGACTTTGCCGTAACCCGCGGTAGCATCAGCATCGCATCCGGCAACATCACCGCAGACGACATCTCTGCGCGCAACAATCTTTCCGCATCCGGAGACATGAGCATCGGCGGCGGCGACCTGATCTTCGGCAGCGTTGCCACAACCACAATTCTTTCTTCCCGAGTCAATGCCTACAGCATCGCCACCTCCACCACCGCAATCCCCTTCCTCACCTTTGACACCGCAAACTACCGCATCGGCATCGGGACCACGTCTCCCGGTGCCACCTTCAGCGTCAACGGCAATATCCTCGTCTCACAAGGTCTTACTGTCGGCGGCACACTCAATACTCAGGGAACCGCCGCCACGACCTCGTTTCTCGGCAAAACGGAATTCTCTTTTGTCCCTACGCTCGCGCATTCTTTCTCCCCGTGGAGTATCGGCGCCTCCGGCTCCAACGTCTTGAACGCCTCGGTGGTTATCAACCCGGCATCCGCGGCCGCAGACACCAATCTCTTCGGTATCGCCCTCAACAGCGCCCCCCGCTTTCTCGTGGACGCCGAGGGCGATATCTTTGCCAATTCCATTACGACCGTCGGAGGATCGGTGCTCGCCACCACCACCGCGTCCAACTTCACCATTGAAAACACTCTCACCGCGGGGGATGCGGTGGGAGACATCATCACCGTCAATGCAGGGTCAATCAGATATGAAAACTTTGCGACCTCCAGCATTCTCAACAACAGCGTCAATGCCTTCAGCATCATCGCCTCCACCACGAACGCGTCCATTTTTTCCGTTGACACGAGTGTTACCGGCGGCAGGATCGGGATCGCCTCCACCAGTCCCTGGGGGCTCCTGTCGGTGGAACAAACGGGCATTGAGCCGATCTTCGTGGTATCAGACAAAGGCACTTCCACTCCGCACTTCATTATTACCGGCACAGGCAACGTCGGCATCGGGACTTCAACCCCCGGCAGCATCTTCTCTGTGCAGGGCATCAGCAACTTCGTCAACGCCAGCGCCGCAACTTCCACTTTCTACACCGGTCTCACCGCTCCCGGGTATCTTGCCACCACATCAGGCATCACCATCACCGGCGGCAATCTCCTCATCACCTCCAACAGCACCGCTACCTCTACCGTGATCTCTGGATTCATGAATGTAGATGGCACTCTTGCCAACGGCACCTCCACCTTCATCGGAGGATTCAGAGCCGGTTCCCTCGCCTCCCAAAACGGCATTACGCTCTTCGGCGGCTCGCTCT
>CAYIQI010000065.1:0-3909 GCA_964365545.1 uncultured Candidatus Saccharibacteria bacterium | reverse complement strand
ACACTGCTGCAACCGAACGGATGCGTATTGATAAAACTGGCAACGTCGGCATCGGGACGACGAGTCCGGCAGGGCTTTTGGCGGTTTCAGTAAGCGGGGACAACTCGGCGTATTTTGCGGGCGATGTCGGTATACAAGTGGCAAACCCGACGGCAGATTTGCAGGTAAATACCGGCACCAATACCTATTTAGCCCCGGTACTGTTCAATGTAACGGACCTCGGCGTGGATGTGACGGACGGCACCTATCACAACGCTATCTGGGCATATCATGGGGGTAGTTCCCACAATGGTTCTGGTTTCGGCACTCGTTCCAACCATGACCTCGCGCTTATAACCAACGACATTAAAAGAATGGTAGTAGATACAAGCGGCAACGTCGGCATCGGGACGACGAGTCCGGGTACAATTTTATCTGTCGCCGGCGCATCAGGTATTCTCTCTGAAGGTCCTGTGGTAGTATGGAACGGCGCAACCCAGCGCGACATCATCGGCCGCAACGGCGCCTTGTGCGTTGATAACAACGGCACCGCCAAATGCCAGGCAACGCTTACTGCCGGCGCCACCTATGCGGACAGCGAGAACATCGGCGCATCTGACCTTGCCGAGAATTACCCCATCGCCGACCCGTCCTTAGAAGAAGGGGATATCGTGATGATTGCTTCGTCCATCTCAACCCAGGAACAAACCAAGCGGGATACCGACGAACAAAAACTCAATGTAACCCATAGACCTGAATCCGTAGCCGAAGTCATAGAGTCCCTTACCGGATCCGTAGAAAAAGCGACCAGAGAGGGGGCGGGAAAAACCATTGGCATCATCTCCACCAAACCGGGTATCATATTGGGAGACACCACCGGATTTACCCTTGGCTCCCGATTCATGCCCGTGGCGCTTGCGGGCAGAGTTCCCCTCAAGGTGTCGTTGGAAAACGGTATTATACGCGCCGGAGACCGGATCGCGGTGTCGTCGGCGCCCGGCGTTGGGATGAAAGCGGACCAATCCGGCCAGGCCGTTGCCATAGCCCTGGAATCATTTGACGGCTCGCAAGCCACAACCTCGGCTACGATCAACGGTCAATCTTTCAAAACAGCCAAAATCCTCGTATTCGTCAACCTCGGATATGTCAAGATAGACAGCGCCATTGCATCAAGCAATGGCGCCATACCCACCAACGGATGGAGCGTGGATCAAACATCGGGCAGGGTGAATGTTTCTTTCTTTGGGGATATCAATATGCAGGGGAATTCAATTTTGGATGTGAAGAGGATTACGGGGTATTTAGGGAAATGGTCAATTGATGAAGATGGAACCCTGATGGCGGTGCGGGTTATCACCGACGAACTCATCACTAAGAAATTAGCCGTCGGGGAGTCGGCAACATTCGGCACCGGCACCAAGCCCATAGGGATGACTTTGTATGACGAATCAACGGGAAGTCCGTACTGCGTCAAAGTGAAAAGCGGAACGCTGGTAAGCGAAGCAGGAGTATGCGGGGCCCCGGCGCCGATCGTGCCTGCCGAATTTGTCCCTGCTGATATTGTGCCAGCGGCGCCGAGCTCCGTTGCGTCAACATCGACAGTCGCAGTGCCGTCGCCCGCGCCGATAGTGCAGGATATTGCAAGTTCAACTCCGACGACCGTCTCATCCACGACACCGATTATGCCATGATTTTATATCACGGATAGACAATGGAGTGCGTAAATCCTCAAAAGTCGTGAGATAGAGGCATATAAAAATCGTGAGATAGATAAAAAACATAAGAAAAGTCGCCAGAGAACTATTCTGACGACATTTCCACACGATCTCCCCCCTTGCGGGGGTGAGGCCGAAGCCAACTGTAGGGTAAGTATAGCGGACTAAAAAAAATGTCAAACCCTTTATCCCCGATGCTATGCGCCTATTGTTCTTCGCCGGATACGGTGAAGCGGGGGTGGCGCGAGAAGAAACGCGAAAAAGTGCAGCTGTATTTGTGCCGCTCGTGCCTGCGCACATTTACGCCTGTTGCGGTTAAAAGATCTTTGCCGGTATCATCGCTATCGGCCGTTTGCGGTGAAGATATGCAAGCCAATGCAGACGGTGATTACGGCAACTCTTGCGCACCGCCAGCTGTACCGTTTCCGTTACCATCAGGCAAAGATCCGGCTCATTCTCCGCGAGGATATCAAGCATAGCCATTTCGGGCCGCTCGTAGATTTTCTTGCGCTGGTGCCGTCCGAAACCCCGCATCAGTATTTTCAAGGGGGTATGCGTATGTCCGAAGCAGGACGCGGGAAACGGGGGCAAAAAGCGCCGGATGGTATGCGTGCAACTTCGGACAATATCGGTAGCGGGGGAATCATGTTCAGCAGAGAGGGTATGATCGTGCGGTCAAAAAATAATTTTGCGAACAAGCTCGCGGCGTTTGCCCTGCAGGGAGTGAAGCAGAATAAAGACCGGCATGAGGCAGTGCAGAAATTCATGCTCGCCAACGACACGGTGACGGTGGCTACCGAAGTGCCGGTGTATATCAAGCGCGACGGCCTCTTGCATATGCAGAGCCAGCTTGGTTTTGAGTTTTACAAAAAGCAGGGCAAGGGAATTGAAAAGATAGAGCGCGAGGACGACCTGCCGCGATTGATCACTGGCCATATTGATCTCGTGCAGGTTCGCAATGGACAAATTCACATACTGGACTACAAGCCCAACGCGGCAAAAGAAAAGCCGATAGAACAACTGACGCTCTATGCCATGGCGCTCTCGCGCCTCACGGGTCTGCGGATGTACTGCTTCAAGTGCGCGTGGTTTGACGAGAAAGATTATTTTGAATTCTTCCCGCTTCATGTCGTCTACAAAGGCCGGGGGAAGAAGCGAAAAGCGCGGTCGGACAGAAAACAGATCACGACACAAGAGGGCGTGTATCGGATCAATGAGTCGGCGCTGAAAATAGAGCAGGTGCGCCCGGCAACGGCGCGATAAATCATGTATACTCCGAATCAAAGACAAAATTCCTACGGCAGAGGAAATGCGGGGGCGTATCCGCGCCGGCCGTTGCATAGTTTTCAGGATTTGGAAGTGTATCAGAAAGCGCTGGAGTGCTCGGTGCTCGTGGCAAAAGAGATAGCCGCTGCCGTTTCCGCTCCCGATGTTGCCTTACGCTCGGCGGCAAAGTCCCCGAAGGGACGTGCTATGAAAACGGCGGACAATTTCGGCAGCGGGAACGGGATCATTGATGAACTGCTGCTGAAAAATATGTTGCCGTGCGCATTGGGTATTCCGCATCAGGTTGCTGAAGCCCATTCGCTCCGTTTTGGCGATCACGCCGCAGGCATCGCCGCGATTGAAAAAGCCATGCTTAATTGCAATAAGATGATCGTGTATCTGGAACAGCTCCGCGATATCTGCGAGACCGGCATCCCGTGGGATTTTTTTGACGATGCGATCAAGAAATATACGTATGTGCGGCGCAAGATGTTGCGGCTGGAGCAGGCGTGGAAGAAATTTATGCCGGGATATAAAGAAAAGTGATGGAGGAATCGATGGCGGTGCGGGTGGTGACGGATGAGGTGGTGACGAAAAAATTGACTGTCGGGTCTGCGGCTATGCCGAGCGGGATTACGCTCTATGATGAAATCACCAAAGAGCCGTATTGCGTGAAGATCGTGAGCGGAGCCGTGGTGCCGCAGGCAGGGGCGTGCCAAACTGGTAACTCGTCACTGGTTACTGGAACTTTGGAGATCTCGCCTCCTGCGGGAGGCGAAACATCCACGACGACCGCTGTCACCTCCGAGGTTTCGCCTCCGTCGGGAGGCGGAACCTCAACCGCCAGCACGACACCAGAGAGTACGGAGACCGCGACGACGACACAGGCGATAGCGCCGTAACTGATGGCTAATAACCGATAATTAATAATTGGTTACTGATAACTGAT
>CAYIQI010000064.1:0-3930 GCA_964365545.1 uncultured Candidatus Saccharibacteria bacterium | reverse complement strand
GATTTTTCCAATTCGTATGCCGATGGCGTAGCGGAGACATAGGTGAGCTGTTTTACTTTTTTGTTGAATTCTTCAAATGTCAGCGGCCGATTGTCTATGGCGGAGGGCAGACGGAAGCCGTAATTGACCAATGTGTTTTTGCGCGAGCGATCTCCCGCATACATGCCGCGCAATTGCGGGATGGTCGCGTGCGACTCATCAATAAACACAAGAAAATCCTCGTTGTACGCATGGCGGAAATAATCAATCAGTGTGTGCGGTGCGCTCCCCGGATTCCGAAACTCCATATGGCGCGAATAATTCTCAATGCCATTGACATAGCCGGTGGCGCGGAGCATTTCCATGTCATATTCCGTCCGCTGTTTGAGTCGTGCGGCTTCTAATACTTTGTCTTGTTTTTTCAATACCGCCAGTTGTTCCGCAAGTTCTTGTTTGATATTGGTAATGGCAAGAGAAAGTTTGTCCTGCGGTGTTACAAAATGCTTTGCCGGAAACACCTTCAGGTCGCGGACATGGCGCGGACTTTTTTGATCGCGGACTGACGCGGACCGGATCGTAATCTCGGAAATGACGCTTTTTTCAAACGCAACGCTCACGATCTCATCACCATTCGGGAGAAATATCTCCACCATGTTTTCGCGCGCGCGAAAATGCCCCTGCTTGGGATCAATAGGGTTGCGGGCATATTGGAGGAGTACGAGCCGATGCAAAAGTTCTTTCGGTGATAAAACATTGCCGGTGTGGAGCGTTATCGCAACCTCTTCATATTCTTCCGGACTCCCCACGCCGTAGATGCAGGAGACGGATGCGACGATAATCGTGTCCGCGCGTGTGAGCACGGATGCGGTCGCGGCATGGCGCAGGGCATCGATCACCTCGTTTATTTTTGCATCTTTTTCAATATAGGTGTCGCTCTGGGGAATATATGCTTCGGGCTGATAGTAATCGTAATAGGAGACGAAATAATGCACCGCATTGTCCGGAAAAAATTCTTTGAACTCTTCATACAATTGCGCGGCAAGAGTTTTATTATGGGAAATGATCAGCGTGGGCTTTTGTAGCTGCTCAATGACATTTGCCATCGTGAATGTCTTGCCCGATCCCGTGACGCCGAGTAGGGTTTGATGTTGTACGCCCGCGGCAAGGTTGCCGGTGAGCGCGCGGATAGCCGCTGGCTGGTCGCCGGTGGGCGAGTATTGACTTTTGAGCTGGAATATCATTCAATACAGCATAGTTCCAAAATGTGTTTTTTGGCAATCCGCGCAAAGTATGGGGGAGGTGCGATTATGGCGCGAGCGAGCGATGAGCAACGGGTTTTTTTAGAGCCGGAGTATTACCCTGTTTGTCTGCCGGCGTGCGTTACCTATAATCTGGTGTTTCGCGGCGGCATCCTGCGCACGGATGAACTGCTTGCACTGGTCGGGGGCTGGCATCTCAATGAGGCGTTTTCGCTCCTCGCCGAAGCGCTTCATGAGTACCCGGAAGAACAGCGCGGTTTTTTTGAAGAGGCATTGGGCGCCGTTGCCGGAAGTCGCAATTATTTTCCTGCCCTCCGCGAGGATATGGAGAAGACTATCCTGCGAGTGCCGGCGCTTATGGTGGCGGCGCGTGGACAACGGCTGACGCGCATCAATTTGCAAGGATGCGAGTTTACAGATTCCCGATATATCGAAGCGGCATCTCGGTGGAGGCGGAGAGGTGAAATTGTTTGCTTTCTCACCTATCCCGCGCTTGTATATTTGCCGCGGGTGCTGGATTTTTATCGAGACAGCGAACACCCTATCCTTTTGGCTCTCCTGAAGGAAGGATTGCCGGATCGGTATTATCATATCATTCCGGCCAACTGGGGCAGTAAGGTTTCTTTGAGCGTCATACCGCTTAACGAAGTGGAGTACATGGCGCGGGGCGAGGCGTTGCTCGGTGCAGGCGTGAGTTTTGCGCCAGTGCCGGAATCATAGATTATATGAGAGGAGTTGTATGAGTAAGCGGCCGGCAACCTCGCGTTGCCGGCTACTCTTTTTTACGCTACGATGGCACTATGATTTCGCTTCTTGAAGGAAATATGGTCCTCAAAACCGAGAAATTTGCGGTCATCAGCGCGAGCGGTATTGGCTATAAAGTATTTGCCGGCGCGGATACCATTGTCAAAATGCCGGAAAAAGGCGGCGTGGTGAAAGTGTGGACGCACGAGCATGTGCGCGAGGACACGCGCGACCTTTATGGATTCCTCCACTACGCGGAGCTGGAACTTTTTGAGATGCTGATCGCGATCTCCGGCATCGGGCCCAAAGGCGCTTTGGGGATTCTCGGCATCGCGCCGGTGGACACGCTCAAAAAAGCGATTGCGGCCGGGGATACCTCGTACCTCACGCGCGTATCGGGTATCGGGAAAAAAATTGCGGAAAAAGTCGTGCTGGAACTGCGCGAGAAAATGGCGGGGCGCGGGACAGCGGTTGAATCGCCGGAGTTGAAAGTCGAGGCGGACGCGTTGGACGCGCTGATTTCGCTCGGGTATTCTCAACGCGAAGCGCGCGAGGCGCTTGCCGCGGTGTCCGCTGACATCACGCGGGTGGAAGATCGGGTTGGCGAGGCGCTCAAACGGATCGGAAAAACAAAATAATGCCGCCGTCATTTTTACAATCTGCCGAATGGGAGCGATTTGAGGCGTCGTTGGATCGCACGACGCGGCGTGTTGACAATGTGCTGATGGCGCGGCGTTCTCTGCCGCTTGGATTTCATTATTGGTATTGTCCGCGACCATTGGCGCTTACGGAGAGTTTTTTTGGAGAAGCGAAAAAAGTTGCAAATCAGGAGAGGAGTGTTTTTTTGAAGATAGATCCGACGGAGGAGAGTGCGACGGAGGTAGCGCATGTCGCAGGTAAGGTGGCCCGTCTCGCCCATGCCGTCCAGCCGCGCCAATCTATCGTGTTGGATTTGATTGGTCACGGCGAGGATGAACTGCTCGCCGCAATGCACGAGAAAACGCGTTATAATATCCGGCTTGCGGAGCGCAGGGGTGTGCGTGTAGAAAATTTTCAATTTTCAATTTTCAATTCTCATTCTGAAAAATTTGAGACATTTTGGCGGCTGATGGAGGAGACCACAGCGCGCGACGGGTTTCGTGCGCACCCGAAAGAATATTATAGAAAACTTCTTACAATCCGTACGGATGACTTCTCCAACGAACTATTTTTTGCCGAATACCGGGGCGTTCCGGTCGCAACGGCGATGGTAAACTTCTATCGAGGTTTAACCTCGATAGAGACCGCAACATATCTCCACGGCGCATCAAGCCGTGATCGTCGCGAGGTTATGGCGCCACACCTCCTGCAGTGGCGCGTTATTCAGGAAGCAAAAAAGCGCGGCTGTGTGCAGTATGATTTTTGGGGGATTGACGAGCGGCTATGGCCCGGCGTTACGCGCTTCAAACGAGGATTTGGCGGCCGCGAGATTGCGTATCCGCAGTCGATAGATATCGTGTATCGCCCCATCGTTTATGATGCGTATCGGATCGCGAAGAAAATCATTAGACCTACTGCGTAATATTATGGAACGCATACTCGCAAAAATAAAAAACTATCTTCCGGAAGGTGTATTTCGGGTGCTCCAACCCGCATACCATTTTGCGCTCGCTTTTCTCGCGGCGGCACGATACGGATTTCCGTCGCGGCGGCTCATCGTGATTGGCATCACAGGTACCAAAGGTAAAACCACGACAGTGCATCTGGTGCACGAGATATTACAAGCATCAGGAGCCATGACCGCGTCGCTTTCCTCCGTGCGGTTCAAAATAGGCGAGCGGGAAGAAACGAATGATCTGAAAATGAGCATGCCCGGCAGATTTTTTGTGCAACACTTTCTCCGCCGTGCGGTAGCCGCCGGATGTCGGTATATG
The DNA here is from genome assembly GCA_964365545.1 of uncultured Candidatus Saccharibacteria bacterium. Taxonomy (GTDB): domain Bacteria; phylum Patescibacteriota; class Minisyncoccia; order Sungbacterales; family HO2-52-23; genus 2-02-FULL-52-23. Next base: position 35 of record CAYIQI010000064.1, on the reverse strand, counting down.
GTAATCGAGGTGACCAGTCAGGGTATCGCGCAGTC
>CAYIQI010000063.1:2913-4000 GCA_964365545.1 uncultured Candidatus Saccharibacteria bacterium | reverse complement strand
AAAAACATCGCGCGCGGTTTGAGGAAATTGTCGCCGAAGAACGGGTGGCGGTCGCCGACGCGCTCCGTATATCGCTCGCCAAACTCTTCCGCGGTCTCGGCGATCCGGACTATAATTTTTTCATCCATACCGCACCGGCCGCGTCCCCGGAAGAATTCGGCCACTATCATTGGCATATGGAAATCCTGCCGAAAACCGCCATCTGGGCGGGATTTGAAATCGGCACCGGCATCGAGATATCCACCATCACTCCGGAGCGCGCCGCCGCTTTTTTGAGAAAAGTAAAAGTATGAGAAAAATTATCATCGCAAATTGGAAAATGCATCCGGACACGCCGGAGGCGGCATCCGCCCTCGCGATTGCTATTGAAAAAGAATTGCCGTCGCCGCCGGGCGCGGATGTCGTGGTGGCGCCGCCGGTTTCCTTTTTGATGCCGGTGGCGGGGATGTTGAAAAAATCCATGCTCGGCGCCCAAGATATGTCGGCGGAGGGTCAGGGAGCTTTGACAGGCGGGGTGTCATGGCGCGAGCTTGCAGCGCTCAATGTCCGTTTCGTCATTATCGGCCACTCCGAGCGGCGGATCAATTGTGGCGAGACCGATGAAATAGTGAACAAAAAAATCCGTACGGCGCTCGTGCACGGCCCCGCTCCTGTTCTTTGTGTCGGCGAGCGAGACTATACGGATGCGGATATCCCGCCGATGGTCTCGGATCAGGTGCGTTTGGCGCTCGCGGGGGTAAAAAAAGAATCTTTGAAAAATCTCGTCATCGCCTACGAGCCGGTGTGGGCGATTTCTACCGCCACACAGAGTGCGGGAGCTGATACGCCGGAGCGTATATTCCGGGCGCGCCTTACGATTGAAAAAGCGATTGCCGATGCGTATGATCAGGCCGCAGCAAAAAAAGTCCGCATTATCTACGGCGGATCGGTAAGCGCCCGGAACATCGCGGCAATAGTCGGCGAGGGACACATGGACGGCGCGCTGGTCGGAGGAGCGAGTTTGCGGGCGGAAGAATTCGGCGTAATCGTCCGCCGCGCCATAGAGACAAGAAGCATAGAGAAAAGAAGAAGGGGGGCCATCAACCTA
>CAYIQI010000063.1:0-2813 GCA_964365545.1 uncultured Candidatus Saccharibacteria bacterium | reverse complement strand
CTATAGTACTCTATCACTGACGATCGTCTGCGGTAGAGTATTATAGGGTTATTGAGTGTTGTTGCGCTCTCTCCTGCTAATTCAATCGTTGGATTGGTACATTTGGATATTTTTCCACCAGAGGGCAATGCCGCGGGGCCACGGCAGGAGAAAAAGGAAATAGCGCAGCTGCACCAGTTGTTTGGCGCACCAGCCGGCGAATCCGGACAGGCGGATGACGACGAGATCTGCCAACGCATATTTTCTGCCGACAGCAAGAATAAAAGGATAGCTCCGGCGCGGTCGGAAGGGCCGCGCCGTACCCCCGCCAATCGCGCGGATGATCTCGTGCCCCGCATGCCGGCCTTCGCTCTCGGCGATCGGCACATTCCAGGGCAGGGGCTGGCGCGTATCGGGATGCAGGAACCATGCATTGTCTCCGACGGCAAAGACAGTGCCGTCGCCTCCGGCAACGCGCAGGTCCGGGTCCACGCTGACGGTGCCTTTGGGGGAAAGCGGCAGCTGCAGATCCGCAAGCGCCGCGGGTCCCTTGACGCCGCCGGTCCAGATAAGAATGTCGCATGCAAGGCGCGTCCCGTTGGCAAGGGTGACTGTCTCGGCATCGCATGATGCGATGGGAACGCCGGCCGCAACGGCAACCCCGAGGCGCCCCAGGCGCCGGCGCGCGAGCGCGACGATCCACGGATTGAAGCCCGGGAGGATCTCGCCCGATGCTTCCGCAAGGGTAAATGATACATCGCATACGCCGCGGTCGGGCATGATTTTTTCTTTGATGAGGCAGACAAAATTTACCAGTTCCGCCGCCACCTCGACGCCGGATGCGCCGCCGCCGCCGACGACAATCGAGAGTGAAGATTTTCTCCTAAAGATTGTCTCTATTTTATTGCGCAAGAGCACCGCGTCATCGCAGGTCTTGAGCGGGATGCTGTGGGTTTGCAATCCGGGGATATTGAAATAATTGGTTTCGGCGCCGAGCGCGAGCACGAGATACGCATAGGGAAGCGTGCCGCTTTTGCGCAGTGTCACGGTGCGCGCTTCTGCGTCCCGTCTGATGAGGTCATCGGTCATTACGCGGATTGCGCGCCCCCGTATAATATCGCGCAAAGGGATGAGGATGGAGGAGACGAGCGATTGGTCATTGAGATATTCTGCCGGGATCGCGGCGATTTCGTAGAGCGCGGGCGTATAGAGATGGTGGTGGTGGCGGTCAATAAGGATAATGTCGTACCCTTTTTTTTTGAGAGCAGGGGAGTGCGCGAGGACGAGTGCGGTGTTGAGGCCGGCAAATCCCGCGCCGACAATCACAATATGTTTTGGTTCCGATGCGTTTTCCATACGGATGACAGTATAGCATAAATGCGCTATGCTCAACAGATATGATGCCATTGCTTGAAGGCGCGCCTGTCCAAAAAGGAATGTCGGTGATTGTCCGCGCGGATTGCGATACGGCGCCCGTCCGCGGCAGGATACGCGACGATTTCCGGTTGCGCGCGTTACTCCCGACGCTGCATTTGCTGACGCGCCAAGGCGCACGGATACGCATTATCGGCCATCGGGGCAGGCCCGGCGGTACGCCTGATCGGGCGATGAGTGTGGCGCCGGTGGGCAGGTTTTTGGCGCGTGCGCTCGGACGGCGCGTGGCGCTTGTCGCGGATCCTTTTTTACCCGGGGCACCCGAAAAATACCGCGAGCGCGGCGATGTGCTTCTCCTCGAAAATCTCCGATTTTGGCCCGGAGAAGAAAAAAACGATCCGGCGTTCGCGCAGGCGCTCGCGGCATGGGGTGAGATTTATGTCAACGATGCGTTTGCCGTCTGCCATCGGGCGCATGCATCCATGGTTGGCTTGCCGCGGCTTCTGCCGGCGTATGCGGGCATCCGCCTCACGGAAGAAATCGCGGCGCTCGAGCGGGTCGTGAAAAACCCCGCGCGTCCGCTCATCGCCGTCGTGGGCGGCGCCAAGATAGAGACGAAACTCTCCCTAATTCGCCGCTTTCTCAAGGATGCAGATAGTGTCTTGGTCGGCGGAGCCCTTGCAAATACGCTGTTTGCCGCCGGCGGAAAAAATATCGGCAAGTCCCTTGCGGAAAAAGAGGCGAGGGACGCACTTTCATTGTTGAAAAATAAAAAACTGATACTGCCTTCGGATGTGCTTACCGCAGACGCGTTGGAAGCGGGCGCCGCACAATATGTTCGGCTGGCGGACAATGTGCGCGCCGGCGACTACATTGTTGATATCGGTCCTGCGAGCCGCCGCCTCTTTGCCGCAATCATCAGCGAAGCAAAGACCATTGTTTGGAACGGCCCCATGGGGTTTGCCGAGGTGTCTGCGTATGCCAATGGGACAAAATCAATTGCGTGCGCAATGGCAGAGAACCATGGGTTCACCGTCGTCGGAGGAGGCGATACGGTTGCCGTGCTTTCACGCTATCATCTTGCAGTTGGATTCAGCCATATCTCCACCGGCGGGGGAGCTATGCTTGCGTTTCTGGCAGGCGAGAAACTTCCCGGCATAGAAGCGCTCAAATATGCAAAAGGTAAGAAATAAAATTGTCATTTATACCGATGGCGGCGCGCGGGGCAATCCGGGACAGGCCGCGCTTGGCGTCGTTATACAGGACGCCGAGGGACATACGATCAAAAGCTGGGGTACGGCGATCGGTGTCGCTACTAATAACGATGCGGAATATCAGGCGGTGGTTGCCGCATTGCAAAAAGTAAAAGCGCTCGTCGGCGGCAAAAAAGCGAAAAAAATCTCGGTTGATATGCGCATGGACAGCCAGCTGGTATGCCGCCAGCTCAATGGCGAATACAA
>CAYIQI010000062.1:0-4019 GCA_964365545.1 uncultured Candidatus Saccharibacteria bacterium | reverse complement strand
GCGGTCCGGGCGGATGCTCATCTCAAAACGAATGCCGAAAATATTGTCAGGACTCGGCACACGCCGAAGAATGCATGGCGTTTGCCGTAGCGCATGGAGGAATTTCAAATGAAGACGCGGAAAAAATGCTTGAAAAATTTATCAATGAACGGGAGGGGTTGTCAGATGATTTTTCGCGTCCGAAAGAGTTTGACCGTTTTAAAAAGTTCGAAAAAGACATTAAAAAACGCTTTGAAGATTTTCGAGATATTGAAACGAAATTTCGCGGACCAGGATCGCAAAATAAATTCTTTGATAAAAGATTTTTTAATGCGGAGCGAGAAGGCGCTTCCAATGAACGCCCGATTGGGGGTCCCGGAGGATGCGCAACGCCCATGGAATGCATGCAATACTGCAATACCCACCGCGATGAGTGTGAAAAATTCACACGCGAGCCCGAACAAGGAAATGCATCTGACCCGCGCCGACAATTTTCACCACGCGATGACCAAGAATCAATCATGCATTCAAAAATTCTCAAGCAATTTAATTCGTCTGACATTCCAGACGAAATCAGAAATAACCCGCGCGCAATGGAAGAGTTTATAAAAAAAGCGATGGAGCATCGTAACGAGTCTATGAAAACAGAATTTGAAAATCAACAAGAAATGCAAAAACGCGCGCATGAATTTCAAAATGAAAACCCCAACGAACGGATGAATGTTGAATTTCAAAAACAAATAATGCAACAAAACCAAGGAGGTTTTCAGGGCGGGTTCCCGCAAGACGGATTTCAAAATCATGACGGTCAATTTCAAAGTCAACCACCTCAAACCGGAGGCTTTGAAAATGTGCCGCCCCAAACAACACAGCCATCAAGCTCATTGCACGCTCCGGATTACCTTGCTTCGTTTCTTTATATTTTTCGCTAAAATCAACTTAAAAACACCCCCGTTTTTCTATATCAAGGGGCGAGAATCCTGCCAGCTAACCAACAACTTTCTTTAATAAGGGGTGTTCTCCAGTTCAGGTAACAATATGATAATGTGGTCAATTGCCCAACACATCCACTCGAATCCCACACAAAGGCGCTCTGCACATAGGGGCATTGATAGACCAGCGTTCATCCACCAGCTGGCCAACTTGTCCTGCAATCCGAGCCAATACAAAGTCCCGTACCCTTCACATTCCCCGCTACATCAAGCTTTTCGGTTGGACTATTCGTCCCGATGCCGATGTTGCCCATAACATTCAATTCTCCCTGCTTCGTCTGTGCCGTACTGCTTGTATTGATAGGAGGTTCAACATTTCCTCCAGGAGGAGCTGTGGAGGGTTCAGTGAATACTGCGTATGAAAGCGCGCCGTTCGCGGTATCTTCGTACACTCCATATAGCGTTCCATCGAAACTAATCCAGCCGATATTGGAAGACCACGCATAGCCGGCAACAGGCTGGGAACCAGCCTCTGCCGCCGTCATGCGCGGCAGTGCGGCGCTCGCCCCTAGCACAAGCGCCGCTATAGATAGCGACAAGAGAAGCAAGCGAGGCAGTGGTGCGGACAGCGCACACTGCCCTCTCCTGTCATACAAAAATTCTGCAGGTCCACCCATCTCCGTCATTACGTATAGTGTATCAGCCTTCGGGAACAGTCAGATGGGCAGCAACGGTGCAGGGTGGATAACATGGTCAAAAAGGTTCCCGATCTCTTTTCATTTTTTTGAAACAATGGTGGCTATCCCCAATCTTCGCTTCTGTCATAAAATTATTACTGACACCTATACCCCCATGTGGAATAAAACCCCAACCCGCAATAATTTACACTGCAGGTCGAATTAAGAGTAGAACATGGTAATCCTGCTGGAAAATTACTCCCGCACGAGGTGGTCCACTTCGGAATGAAGCAAGAACTCACGCCACCCGAACTTGAGACGGCTACCCACACTAAACAACGTTGCGTATTGCAGCTCTGACTTGTCGCCTGCGGATTGGTACAACTGGCGTAATTGCACGACTGAGTCCTCGTTTGGGTACCGCCGCCGCACGAAGCACTGCACGCAGACCAGCTGGAGTATGTATAATCGCCGACGCTCCCTGTCAACGTGACGCACGATGGCTTATTGGCAATAAAGTTGTTTTGCTCCCCTACGGTGTTGGTGGGTACGAAAATATCCGCCCCGCAATTATTTTGGACATTCTTATTGAGTTCTCCTATCCATGAGGTCTGGCCGACGTTCACCCTATAATACTGGGCGGCATAAGCGACGGACACGGCTACCATAACTAATACTAGAGAGTAGGGAAGGATATTTTTCCGACGAGTGACGAGCTGCAAAAATTCCATGCGTTATTTTTTTAACTTGCTGATTTCATCCCGTAATTCTTTTATTTGCATTTCTAAATCAGCAATCCGTTGTTGCTGATATTGAGACTTATCATCAAGCTCCTTCACCGATTCGACAAGCGGCGCGGTGAGGTTCCCGTATGATACGGATTTAAGCCCGGTCGTACTGTCCGTAGATACGATGTGCGGAAATACTTTCTCCACGTCCTGCGCGATGAAGCCGATACTGTCGGCATTAGTCTCCTTCCATGTGAAAGAAACTCCCGTGAGCTGCCGCACCTTGTCTAGTGCGCTTGTTATGGGTTGAATGTCTTTTTTCAGTCGTTCATCGGATGCATAATTAAATTGGTCGGCATTGATGACACTCATCCTGCTTGTTCCGTTCGGGTCGACATAATAGCCGGCGTTGTCAGAATCATAGTACATCGTTGCATACTCGGTGCCGTTAGAACCGCTATAATGGCCATTTTGCCACATATCAAATCTGCGGAACTGGCTCATATCCGCTGCCGCAGGACAATTCGTCCCATCCCAACGGCAAAATGTGTTTGACGCCCAACCCCTACCTCCCGCGGAAGCCGCTCCCACATAGAGATCTCCATACGTCCTGACATTGTTGTCACCATCACCGACTGAAAAAAGCTCCGTTGCCATATCGGAGTTGTTGTAAAACCTGGTACCGCCGTATCCCAAATATGCGCCGATTTTGATACCGGTATGGTAGCCAATCCGAAGGTCGGGGAAGGGATATGTCCAGGGACCACCTTCCTGGTAGATGCCATAATAATCGAGACCGTTTCCTGAATCTCCACCGGTGCCTGCAAAGTTAATTATACGAACGAAGAAGTTATTGAGGTTAGAGGTGCCGGCTGGGTTGAGGTAGTAGGCACCATCGTTGCCATCATATACAGAGGACGCTCGTAATGTTTTTGTTCCTCCTGGTCCAATGTGCACCTCACCACCCCCATAATAGTTGAGTTCAAGTGTTCCCGTTCCTCCTACTCCACCATCTGTCTCAAGCGTGTCCACGGCAATAGAGTTTTTGTTTGGAGATGCTGCGCCAACACCAACGCCATAACCGGTATTTCCATTGAAACCGATGGTACTGCCTGTATTCATCGTCCCGCCAGCGAGAGGGAGATAGAGACCGGAGGATGACGGACAATTCGTCCCATCCCAACGGCAAAATGTGTTTGACGCCCAACCCCTACCTCCCGCGGAAGCCGCTCCCACATAGAGATCTCCATACGTCCTGACATTGTTGTCACCATCACCGACTGAAAAAAGCTCCGTTGCCATATCGGAGTTGTTGTAAAACCTGGTACCGCCGTATCCCAAATATGCGCCGATTTTGATACCGGTATGGTAGCCAATCCGAAGGTCGGGGAAGGGATATGTCCAGGGACCACCTTCCTGGTAGATGCCATAATAATCGAGACCGTTTCCTGAATCTCCACCGGTGCCTGCAAAGTTAATTGTACGAACGGAGAAGTTATTGAGGTTAGAGGTGCCGGCTGGGTTGAGGTAGTAGTTGTTGTTGTCGAGGTCGTAGTAGCTGCGCGCACTAAACCCATCATTGCTAAGCCATCCGCTATAGCCTCCGCCAGCTGAAAAATAGATATATGTGCCGTTAGTTTTAAGCGTCGGATAGGTGTTCACGGCGTATCCGGGGAGATCTCCGGTGAGACCGATCCAGCCCG
>CAYIQI010000061.1:0-4117 GCA_964365545.1 uncultured Candidatus Saccharibacteria bacterium | reverse complement strand
AAAAATTGGATATCGGGGAGGCGGATGGATTGTATGCGCTGTACACGCGCGACTGTGGCAAGGTCGTGGCGCGCGCCGCGGGCATCCGCAAAAACGGCGCGAAGTTGCGCGGGCATCTGGAGTCACTGTCGCTATCCTCGGTGCGTTTGATTACGGGGAAAAATGGCGAGAGGTTGATCGGCGCGACACTCGTGAATTTTTGGCCGCAAATGCGGAGTAGGGAGGCGAATATGCGACTTGCCGCATATGTCGCGCGGCGGGTGGACGAGCAATGTTTTCCGGGCGAGCGGGATCCGGCGCTGTGGGAGCTTTTGCAAGAAAGTTTTTTCGTGCTTGACCGCGACGACTTCAGCGACGAGCGGGCGGAGCGTTTCCTCCGTGAGTTTGACAGCGGCCTGTCGCGTTGCCTCGGGCATGGAGACGATGGCGCGGATGCTCGCGCGCCACTGATGGCGCCGGGGCGGGGAATATTCTATAATGGAGCGTAATGAGCAAGCTCGACGAACTGGAAGAAGATCTTTATGGCAATGAACCGGATGCCGCGGCGCGGCGCAGAAAGCCGGGGTTGCCGCTCGCGCAGTCGCGTGCCGAGGTCCGCCGCGCATGGGAGGAAGACAATCGGGCGCCTGCGGCGCCCGTGCCGCCCCGATCTGTGAAAAAGATTATTATCATCGCGGCATCGGGCGCGGTACTGTTCGTCGCCGGCGGCATCGCCTTTATCTATTTTTATCTTGGCGCGGACCGGCGCGAGGCCGAAATTGTCATCGGCGGACCGGATCGGATTGAGGCTGGCAAAACAGTGACGATTCCGATCACGGTGCATAATATTTCTACAACAGCGCTGGAGGATGCTGACCTGGCGTTCACGGTTCCCGCGAACGCCCTCATGAAAGATGCGTCCGGCATTGAGCGCGCGGCAGATCCCCGGATGATCACGCATATCGGGACGCTTGCGCCGGGCGACACCCGGACACAAGAAATCACTCTGCGCCTGTTCGGCCGCGAGGGAGAAACACAGGCAATCGCGGCGTCATTTCTTTATCGGCCGGCGCAATTGAGCGCGCATTTTTCTTCGCAAGGAGTAAAACAAATCATTATCAGCCGCGTGCCGCTGGAGCTTTTCTGGGATGTGCCGGAGGCGGTTGCGGCGCGCCAGCGGGTCAGTATAGCGCTGCGTTTGAGTTCGCAGGCCGTGGTTTCGTTCGGCGGGTTGTGGGTGCGGCTGGATTATCCTCCGGGATTCACGCTCGTTTCCGCAGATCCTAAGCCGACCCTCGGCGATACATTATGGAAGATTGAAAAATTGGATCCGGGCAAGGAAGAGACCATCACTATGGTGGGCGCGTTTGACGGCACGAGCGGGGAGGTAAAGGCATTGCGCGCCGGACTCGGATCATTTAATGAATTAACCAAAGAATGGAAACCGTGGCGCGAATCCGCCAAAGAAGTTACGCTCTCCTCATCACCCTTTTTGCTCACCGCGGCGATCCAGGGAAAACGCACCGGCGTGATCCAGCCCGGAGAGCAGATTGATGTGGTAGTGCATTATGAAAACCGCAGTGCGGTCCCGGTAAAAAATATTTCGGTGCGCGCGGTGATTGAGGGCGCGATCGCGGATATTCCCGCGATGGTGATTGCGGACAACGGCGTGTTTGATGCGACGGCGGGCGCAGTGGTCTGGGGACCCGGCGGCACGCCGGCATTGCGCGAGGTTGCCGCAGGCGCCGGAGGGGATTTACATGTCAGCATCAATACAAAAGCGCGGCCCGTGATGCGGACGGTTGATGATAAAAATTTGACGCTACGCGTGGCCGCGAGCATCAGCGCCGCGGACGCGCCCGCGGAATTGAAGGGCGTTGCGTTGAGCGGCGATGATGCGGTCGCGGTGAAGGTCGCGACAATAGCGCTTTTCTCCGGGCGCGCGGTATTCCGGTCGTCACCCATTCTCAATACCGGCCCGCTTCCGCCCCGGGTCGGCGCGAAGACGAATTATACGATTATCTGGGAGGCACGCAATTTCACCAATGACATTGACAACGCGGAGCTCCGCGCGCCGCTCCCGCCCAATGTCAAATGGCAGGCAGCCGTTTTTCCAAAAGCTGCGCAGATTTCTTTTGATTCGGCGGCAAGCGAGGTGCGCTGGCGCATTGGACGTTTGGTTGCCGGCACCGGCGTGATGACGCCCGCGCTTACCGCCGCATTTCAAGTGGCGATAACGCCGTCCAGTGTGGATGTCGGCAAGCCGCTGACGATCACGGGCGAGACGCAGTTTAGCGGACGCGACACTTTCACGGGTGAAGATATCACCGGTCGCATTGACGCATTCACGACCGAATTGCAGAATGATTCGGCGACGGGGCCGGATGATTGGCGTGTTATCAAGTAAGATGATAGGATAATTTTCTATGGCGATGGAGCAGACGATGATGGGGAAAATAACGGCGCTTGCCAAGCGCCGCGGATTTATTTTCCCCGGGTCGGAAATCTACGGAGGACTTGCCGGAACATGGGACTATGGCCCGCTCGGCGTGGAATTGAAAAATAATATCAAGCGCGAGTTTTGGCGGACTATGGTGTATGATAGGGACGATGTGGTAGGACTGGATGCGGCGATCATGATGAATCCGAAAGTATGGGAAGCGTCGGGACATACGAGCGCTTTTTCGGATCCTTTGGTAGAGTGCAAAACATGTCATGAACGACTTCGCGCCGACCATCTGGAAGAGATTGAAGCGCATAATGAAGGTCATAAAAAAAAGAAAGAAGCAGTATTATGGACAGAGCCGCGGCAATTCAATCTGATGGTGGAGGCGCGTCTCGGCGCGGTGGAAGACGAGAAGCAGAAAGTGTACCTGCGCGGCGAGATCACACAGGGCGTGCATGTCAATTTCAAAAATGTGCTGGATTCCTCGCGCGTGAAAATACCCTTTGGTATTGCGCAAATTGGTAAGGCGTTCCGCAATGAAATCACGCCGGGTAATTTCATATTTCGCTCGCGCGAGTTTGAACAGATGGAACTGCAATACTATGTGCCACCGGACGAGGCGGAATCCATGCAATGGTTTGAGTATTGGAAAGAGGAACGGATGGCGTGGCACACGGAACTCGGCATGAAAAAAGAGCATCTGCGTTTTCGCGAGCATACGCCGGACGAGCGCGCGCATTACGCGCGCGCCGCGTGGGATATAGAATACGATTCGCCGTTTGGCGGATGGAAAGAAATGATGGGCATCCACCACCGCGGCGATTGGGATTTGTCCCGCCACGCCAAGTTTTCAGGCGCGGACATGACCTATTATGATGAAGAAAAAAAAGAGCGCTATACACCGTGGGTGATTGAGACATCCGGCGGCGTGGATCGCGCTCTGCTGTTTTTTTTGATAGACGCATACCACGAGGACGGCGAGCGCACGATTCTAAAATTGCATCCGCGCTTGGCGCCCTACAAAGCCGCAGTGTTTCCCTTGCTTGCCAACAAGCCCGCGCTCGTGGAAAAAGCAAAAACCGTATTCAAAGAGCTGAAGTTGCAGAATCTGAATGTCGCGTGGGACGACCGCGGCAACATCGGCAAACGCTATTATGCGCAAGACGAAATCGGCACCCCGTGGTGCATTACCGTAGATTTCCAGACGCTGGAGGATGATACTGTGACGGTGCGGAATCGGGATACCGCAAAACAAGAACGAATTGCAGTTGGCGAACTAACCTCTTATATTGAAGAAAAAACTTCTTAACTCTATGTTTAAAAAAACCACGCTGGAGAACGGATTGCGGGTGATTACGGCGCCCATGCAGGGGACCAACACCGTGACCGTGCTGGTGCTGTGCGGCACCGGATCGGATCACGAGTCGCGCGAGATCAATGGCATTTCGCATTTTTTGGAGCACATGTTTTTCAAGGGTACGACGAATCGTCCGACACCGGACGCGATCAAGCACGAGCTCGACGGTATGGGGTCTATTTCCAATGCGTTCACGAGCCACGAAATGACAGGGTATCACATCAAAGCGGCGAAGACATATCTGAATCAATCGCTGGATCTGCTCGCTGATATTTATAACAACTCACTCCTTCCCGCCGAGGAGATTGAGCGCGAGCGGCAGGTGGTGGTGGAAG
>CAYIQI010000060.1:0-4271 GCA_964365545.1 uncultured Candidatus Saccharibacteria bacterium | reverse complement strand
TATGATCCGACGACGGCCGCCATACCCGCGATGATGCCAAAAGATAACACCCTTACGGATTCGTTTTCAGTCGCGATCCCTTTCCAGAGCAGGAAGAGCGTCGGGAGCAATGCGGCGGACAGGAGGTATCGGGCGCGGATGAGGCGCGGATGGTTTTTGATGAGCAGAAAGCCGAGGTAGAGGAAAGAGAGCGTGAGGATGAATTGCCGTGGCTTGACCCAGTGGTCGGGTTGGGGATTAAAACCGGTGACGATCTGGAAATTGTAGATGACAAAAACCGGCAGGAGCAGGCCTGCCACATAAGCGGCCCGCGATGGCGACGCGCGCCGGAGCAGCAGATACAGCAGTATGGCGAGTACGCTGTGCTGGATGTATGCAAACGAGGGAACGAGATAGAAAAATGGCGCGTAGCCGTGTTCGGGTCCTACGTGCGCGATGACGTCCGCATAGGTTGCCAGATGGGTGAGTCCCCAAAAGTTCTTCCAGTAGAAGAGTGAGACGGCAAACCCGACCGTTCCCACGATAAGAATTTTTTTAAACGCGGCAGTATTTTTTTGCAGAAGCACAATAATCCCTATCGCGCCCAGCGCGGTAAAAAAATACACCATGTAGTAGAAATAAACATAAAAGAGCAGTCCCGCGCTGATGCCGGCAAGCCATGGTGTCCATGGTTCTTCGCGCGTGAGCGAGCGCAGGAGAAGGTAGAGCGCCAGAAAGAAAAATGGCGCGGTGAGCAGGGGGTCTTCAAACCGGTCAAAATACAGGCGCGGCTGGAGATGGAAGGTGTAGGTTACGATGTAGGCCTGATAGTAGCGGGTGAGGAGCGGGAAAAAAAGGAAGGCGCGTGTGATAAAGAAAGCGGCGGTTGCAAAAAGTGCCGCGAATGTTTTGGTGCGTGCAAGTTCAAATCCGAGGAGATACAGGAGGAAAAAACTGGCAGCCGGGAAGATAAAATCGCCTGCGATAAAACCGGCCTTGAGCGATCCCAATGCGCGGGAGAGGTATCCCATGACGAGATCCGGGATCGGCGGAACCATAAAGGGCGCGCCGCGGTATTCAGGGAAGTTGATGTCGCCACCGATGACGCCGGAGCGGAATACGGCGTTTGCGTGCGCGGCTGTGATGCGGCGTTCATCTTCGTTCACGAGCATGGGGTAGTAGGGAAGACCGCGGACCGTAAGCATTTTCTGAAAGATGAAATGATTGCCGCCGTGGATGAGCATCACGAAAAAAAAGAGAACTACAATCCCGCGGTGTGCCCGGAAGAAGCGGATGGGGCGTTCTATTGTACCCGAGAGAATGCTCATGGTTTCTATTGCCACAGCGCGAGAGCGAAATGAATTCCGTCCTTGCGGGATTCATTTCTGAATGAGCGGATACCATAATGATATACTCTCTATATCATAGGGGAGTAAGGGAAGCAAACCGCGTGCAACGAGATTGCGCAGTGGGGAGGAAAGTTATATCATTTCCGTATGAATCACAATGAGTACCAGACGATGTTTGAGTTGGAGACAACCTATTGGTGGTTCGTGGGACGGCGCATTATCCTTGCCGAAACCCTCCAGCGATACATTACCTCCCCGGTGGAGCAAACGCTTGATATCGGATGCGGAACAGGCGGGAACATGCCCGTGCTTTCCCGTTTCAGCAGAGTGGTCATTGGTTTGGATACCAGCCCGCACGCCCTGGAGTATTGCCGCGTCCGTGGCTGGAACACGGTCGGATTGATGCAAGAAGACGGCCGTCTGCATTTTGGGGATGAAACCGCAGATTTGGTAACGATGTTTGATATTCTGGAGCATGTGCCTGACGAACGCCCGCTTCTGGGAGAAATTCTCCGCGTTCTTCGGCCGGACGGACTACTCGTCATAACCGTTCCGGCATTTCAATTTCTGTGGAGCGAGCATGACATCGCCCTGCATCATCACCGCCGATATACAAGACACAACCTCACTCGTCTGCTTACTGATGAGGGGTTGGAGATTGTTTCGGCAAGTTATGTGATTACATTCTCGTTTCCGATTATTGTTTTATACCGGATCCTCAAGGGAGCGGTGAATCTTCTCCATCCCCATGCATCTAAAGCATCTTATGTCCGTCTTCCTGCTGGACTCAATGCGTTTTTTATTCGTATCCTCGCATGGGAGAGTAAACTGCTCGCTTATGTCAACTTCCCGTTTGGCACATCAGTGCTCGTGGTCGCAACTAAACCGGGACCCGTGCATTCCGTTTAACCTAACTCATTCCGCGAAATGATTGTGGACGCATCCCGTGAAAAATTTTCTTTCAGCCGCTCGTTTATCCATGGGGAATTACACCTGGGGTTTTGGAGTTTTGTCAAAAAAGGCACCGGCGCGCTTGACTCATTTTTTATTCTGCGCTCACTCACCCTCTACCAGTTCGGCCTCTACCAGCTCCTACTCTCTTTTTATGGCATTCTATCGGACTTTTTTCACGATGTCTTCGGCGAGGTGGTAAACAATGATCTTGCGCGGTTCATCGGTGAGGGAAAAGAAGACCGGGCAAAGCGGCTTTTTTTTGAATATGCGTTTTTTCGCCTCGTGATGGCGGGAATCCCATGCGCCGCGCTTTTTTTCGGAGCACCCCTGTTTTCTTTTCGGTACGGCAGTGAGATGATCGGCTGGATCCGGATGCTCTCGTTTCTTTTTCTCGCGGACGCCGCGGTTGCGCTTATGATTATGCTTTTGAATCTCCGTCTGCAATTCAAGGCCTTGGCGCCGCGTGCGACCATACAGAAGTTTTTTCAATTTCTCACGCTCGGATATTTTTATTTTTTCTCGCATCTTGGCATTCGCGAGATTTTCCTCTCCCAGATCGCGGGCGCGGTCGGCGTGACGCTCCTGCTCCTGCCCACCGCCGTGAGGAGTTTCGCGCCGTGGCGGCGCGTGGCGGCATATCCGTCCATGTTGGGTCCGCATATGATTCGATCTTACGGCAAGTGGGAGATTCCCAGCTCCCTGCTTAATGACTTTACGGGAAAAGCGCGGCCGTGGCTGATCCGATTGTTTTTGAGCACTGAAGTGGTGGGCATATTCGGCATTGCCAACACATTCATCTCCGCGCTCAAGGATCTTGTGCCGACGCGCACCCCGGCAGTGTTGGTCCCGCGTAGGATCAAGAACACGGCGGCGCTCGATCGCTTTTACCGTTTTGGCACCAAGTACTATGTTTGGTTTGCCGCGCTCCTCTCTGCCGCCGCGGCTCTCGGCGTGCCGTTCGCCATACGGGTGTTATTTCCGAAATTCATGGCATCCCTGCCCCTGTTTTATGTGATGCTGATTATTGTCCCGATGTTCGCGTTTGTGAAGCCGATGAGTTTTTTTCTGGTCGCGTTCCGGCGCCAGAAGTTTTTGTTCGGGTCTACCCTTGCCAAAAATGCGTTTTGGTTCGTTTCGTTCATGGTGTTTGTCCCGACCATCGGAATCCTTGGCCTTGGCGTGGTGGAGGTTTTGACGAACGCGCTGACGGTAGTACTTCGGTATCGGCATTTGAGAAAAGAAGGCCTGATCGGGCGCTTTACTCCTGCGATGCTGGTTGCCATTGAGCAAGAGGACCGGGTGCATTTGGCATCATTGGTCCGGTATATGCGCTCGTCATTGCGATTCGGCTGATGCGGTAAAGTATAATAATAATTATGAAAGATAATCTTGCGTTTGGCGTCATCGGCGCCGGATACTTTGGCAGGCATTACATACGGCTTCTCCAAGACATACCGGGTGTCGCACTGCGCGCGGTCGCGGATCGCTCTTTGGAAACAATAGGGGAAAATATCCCCGTGCTTCCCGCGCGAGTCAGCAGGTTTGCCGATGCACGGGAACTTCTCTCTGATCCGGAAATTGACTGCGTGGTGATTGCAACTCCCGCGTCCACGCACGCGACTCTTGCAATCGCGGCATTGGAGCACGGCAAACATGTGCTGGTAGAAAAGCCCATGGCCATGAATATGGTAGAGGCGGAGCAGATGCGCGATGTGGTGGGGAAAAGCAATAGGATATTTATGGTCGGGCACCAGTATCTGTATCATGATTATATACGGCATTTGAAAGAAAAATTGGATGAGGGTATACTGGACACTGTAAAATATGTTTTCGCCGAGCATCTGTATTTCGGCCCCATACGGTCTGATAGCGGGTGCTTTTGGGAAACCGCGGTGCACGAGATTTCTTTGCTGGATCATCATGAGGCAATGCATGAAAGCTCCTTTCAAGATCATCAGAAATAAAAACCACCTTAGAAGGTTTTAACAT
>CAYIQI010000059.1:0-4277 GCA_964365545.1 uncultured Candidatus Saccharibacteria bacterium | reverse complement strand
GAGCACGCGGAGGTTATCTTGTATCGCGACCAGTTTTTCACGCATTTCATCCATATCCTTCTATGCTATCACATTCCACAAAAACGCAAAAGGGTACTCTCATTTTGAGACGCCACCCTCAAGAGAGTGGCGTCTGTTCATCAAAGATGCGGCGTTGCCGGCCGTTGCGAAGGGAAAAGTTTACGCACCGCCAGTATGGCGTCCATCAGCGCATCCGCATCCGCCGTACCCTCTCTCAACTCATGGAGGCCGGCCTCGGTCAGTGAAAACTGCTGCGGGTGCTGTGGATCAACGCGCCAGACCCTCACCCGTTTTTCCTCGGTAAGATCAATAAGCGCCTCCCTCACTATCTGGGGATATACCTCCAGTTTATATCTTGTCGTGGGAAGATTCTCTAGCTTCATAAAAATCTCCCCATACCGCATTACCCCCGCGCGACCGATCAACTCCAATATCAGCAATCGTATACGGTCATAATTTTTGAATAGAATCGTTCTCATCTGCTCAACTCCTAAAGAACGCTATTGCTATGAGAAGGTACCTTATCCAGCATACCACATATCACCGCGGCACGCATTCCAACCGCCGCAGTGATACCAAATTGACCTCTTAAAAAGCCGGAGGGGAGGATTGAACTCCCGGCCTACTGTTTACGAAACAGTTGCTCTACCACTGAGCTACTCCGGCATAAAAATCAATGATGGCACACTTTCGGCTTCTTTTCAACGACATTGCATGATCTCCCCGGGAGGAATCGAACCTCCATATCCGGCTTAGAAGTCCGGAGTTCTGTCCATTGAACTACGGGGAGAATAAGCTACGAGGGCTTGAAATACTCTGCGAAATTTTCTCTGCGGATTTCTTTCTGCTCTCTTGTTTGCAGATTTTTTATCGCCACCACTCCTTTTTGTTTTTCTTCCGCGCCATATATTACCACATACGGGATTTCTTTTTTGAGCGCGTAGGCAAGCTGGGCTTTGAAATTGAGATCGTCGCCGAGATACAGCGCGGTATTGATACCCGCCGCGCGGAGCTCAACCGCCATAGTACGATATTCGTTTTTTAGATTGTCATCAACCTGCAAAATCAAAACCTCCGTCAGGGTTTGTTTTTTCTTGAGCGTTCCGAGTTTCTCCATCGCGGCAAACAGGCGATCCACACCGATGGACACCCCGACTGCGGGGATTTTTTGTCCCGTGAATATAGCGACCAGATCATCGTACCTGCCCCCGCCGCATACCGATCCTATCTCTGGCGCATCCGTCAAAATAACCTCAAATACCGAGCCCGTATAATACGAGAGTCCGCGCACCAGCGAGAAATCCACGATGAAATATTTTTCCGCACCTGGCGCAAAATCGCCGAGCATCGCGCGAATTTTTTCATATTCTTCACTCCCCCTTTGTCCCGCGCCACTGCTTGTGATAAATGCCGTGATTTTATCCGCGACATTCCCGCCGAATTCTTTGGTTAATTCTTCCTGCACGCCCGCCTCGCCGATCTTGTCGCGCTTATCAATAATCCGCAGAGCGTCCCACAATTTTTCCGCGGCAAACTCGGCAAAACTCGGGAGCGCATTGAGAATCTTGCGATTGTTGTACTTAATGATGAATTTTTCAACGCCGAGATTTTTGAAGGTCATGTAAATGATCGCCGCAATCTCCGCATCCGCATCCAGAGACGAAGACCCGACGATATCTACATCCGCTTGCGTGAACTCGCGCCAGCGTCCGGCTTGCTGGCGCTCGCCGCGCCACACGGTGCCGATTTGATACCGCTTGAAGGGCTTGGGGATTTCGGGATTCGCGGCGACAAAACGCGCGAGCGGCACCGTGAGATCAAACCGGAGCGCCATGCCGGAATCATCGGTTTCTTCATCGCGCGGGCCGCGCTCGCGCGATCCGCGAACATCAAAAATAATTTTGCCCGAATCCTCCTCGCCGCCGGTTAAAACCTCGGTTCGCTGAACCGCGCTCGTCTCCAACGGATCAAATCCGAAATTTTCAAATGTCCGACGGATAGTATCCAGCATATCCTGCCGCGCGATGGCATCCGCAGGCGCATAATCGCGAAATCCGCCCGGTAAATCCGGTTTGATACGCAATGATTTTTTATTTTTCTCCAATGCATTATCGCGCGGCATTTCCACAGCATAGCATAAAATACTCTTTTGTTCAACGGTACCTGCGGCATTGATTTTGATACCGATATGCGGTATAGATAATCAAATGGCGACACGGCCAGTCAGCCATCTCTTCCATAAATCCGCAAAGAGGAGGTACCATGGCAGATTCAGATACGGGATACTTTTACATCACCTCGGCGGTACTGATGCCGTTTATCATGGGCGTGATAGAAATCCGGCGGCACCGAGACAGCCGGCTCCGCTCGATCTATCAAGGAGGCATCACAGAAATGGCATTGAGCGTGGACGGCATCCTGGATGTCCATCTGCGGTGGCTTGTCAAAGCGGACCAACCCGGTGAAAAAGAGTCCGCATGGACTCCCTATCGCCGCACAATCTTCAGAGCAGATCTTTTATGGTACCAGCCGTCATGGGTGGAAGAAGGCATGCTCTCGCTGGCATGCGCGACGCGGCAAGTGATCATAACGTTTTACTCGCCGCTGCATCCGACCGGCGCGCGCCCCGCGGCGCTGGCATATCTGCATGCGCAACCGATGATAAGCCGTGTGTCGTGATAGTCGGGCGGTGCTCCGCACCGCCCGATATTTTCTTTTTAGTATGAATCTTATGAAAATAATTTTTCTCAATATCTGGGGCGGGAAAATGTATGCGCCGCTGATGGAGTTTATCCGCGCGGCCGCGTCCGATACGGATTTTTTCTGTTTGCAGGAGGTGTTTGATTCGCCCGAATCGCACGCGCTCGACTGGGGCGGCCGTGCCGATATTTACAAGGATCTGCGCGCAGCCCTGCCGGACTTCACTCCTTTTTTCGATGTCGCGGTAGAGAATTTTGACGGCGACTTAACAGTTGACTTCCCGCTTTCGCACGGCAATGCCATCTTTGCAAAAAAGGATATTGCGATTCTGTCGCACGGCGGCTTCTTCCTTGCGGGCGAGGATTGGCAAGGTCCGGGTACCTCGCAGATTTCCCCGCATAAACTCCAGTACGTGCGTTTTGAGAAACACGGCACCGCATACGCGCTTGCCAATGTCCACGGCATTGCGTACCCGGGCGCCAAGACCGACACGCCGGAGCGTATCGCGCAATCGCAAAAAATCATTGATTTCCTTGCGGACGAGACGGGAGAGAAAATCCTGGGCGGAGATTTTAATCTCCTGCCCGATACCGAGAGCATCCGCATGATTGAACGAGCCGGTATGCGCGATCTCATCACGGATTTTGGCATCAGCGCCACGCGCAATCAACTATCCTACGGCCGGTATCCGGAAGCGGAGCGCCAGTATTTTGCGGATTTTGCGTTTGTCTCGCCTGCTATCCGCGTCACCGAATTTCAAGTTCCTCCCATGGAAATTTCCGATCATTTGCCGCTGGTGCTAACATGCGAACTATGATGATGCAAAAACCAAAAATCTCTATCGTCATCCCGACAAAAAACGAAGAGCGCACGATTCAGGAAATCATCGAGCAGAGCAAAAAATACGGGGATGAGGTGCTGGTCATCGACGGCCATTCTGCCGATCACACTCGCGAGCGGGCAACGGACGCGGGCGCCAGAGTCATACTGGATAACGGCTTGGGCAAGGGCGCGGCATTGCGCCTGGGCATCAAAGAGGCAAGCGGAGATATCATTGTATTCATGGATGCCGACTACTCGCATGATCCGGCTGACATCCCCAAACTCATTGCCCCCATCGTGCAGGGGGCCGCGGATCTGGTGATCGGGTCGCGGCTCAAAGGCGGTAGCGACGAGCTCGGAAGCACGGTATCGGAAGTATTCCGGCTCTACGGCGGCCGGCTCATTGCGCTTGCCATCAACCTGCGCTTCGGACAGAACATCACTGATTATCTCAATGGATTCCGCGCAATCAGGACATCGGTCGCGCGCGGCTTGCATCTGCGAGAAAACCAGCAAACCATTGAACACGAAATGGCGATGGAATGCCTGCGGCAGGGACGGCGCGTGATTGAAGTAGGCGCCCACGAATACAAGCGCCGCTACGGGGAATCGCACATCAGTTTATTCCGCCACGGCCCGCGATTCGTATACATCTTATTAAAAAAGCTTTTTTAGAGGACGGACGACAGAGGCGTCTCGCCTTCTTTTGTTACGATGCAGGGATGCGGCATAGG
>CAYIQI010000058.1:0-4277 GCA_964365545.1 uncultured Candidatus Saccharibacteria bacterium | reverse complement strand
CATACGGCAGACCTTCTTTGCGCGAAGGCAGGACAATGATGTCAAAACCTGCGAGTGCGGCTCGCGCGTCTGGGTTGAATCCACACAAAGTAATGGTACGGTTGAGACCCAGATTTCTGATTTTTGTTTCAAGTATATGTCGTTGCTCCCCCTCGCCGATGATGAAAAAATGGATTGGTGGGGTATTTTTCTGCGTCTGCAAGATTGCAACGGCATCGATGAGGAATGAGAGCCCTTTATTTTTAGTAAGTTCTGCGATGGTGCCGATGATGAGCGTGTCATCTGCAATCGGTTGCGCGATTTTTGTGAGTAAAAAATCACGCGCAGCGTCCCGCGGCAGAAAATTTTCCTCTCCTATGCCGTTGAAAATAAGATGGAGTTTGTGCGCCGGAATGAACCGCTGTGCCGCGTGCCAATCCGCGGTGTCTAGGGTGATTACATGGTCCTGAAACCAAGACGAGACCCAGCTCGCGACAAAAATAGCGGCACGCGCCGCAAGCGACCTGTCTTCATAAAATCCCCATCCGTGCGCGGTGAATATCACGCGGATTTTCTTGCGAATGACAAGCGCGGCGATTTTTGCCGCAAGAGCGCCGATACCCCCGATTTTACTGCTGTTCAGATGCACGATGTCCGGCCGCTCGGCGATAAAAAGCCGCACCAGCTCGCGCAGTGCCGCAAGTTCTTTTCCGATTGCGATATCGCGTTGCAGGGCGGCGAGGCGTATGGCGCGTATGCCCGTATGAGCCAGCCGGTCAAATAAAAGTCCGTTGCCGCCTGCCGCAACCGCGATATCAAATCGTTCGACAGGCAGATGCGTCGCGACATCATACACATACCGCTGCGCCCCGCCCCACGATGATTTGGTGATTACAAAAAGAATCTTTTTCCTCATCATATTTCGTATTATATCAAGTATAACATCCCAGCGCCCCTTGACGTTTTATACTGATAGTGTCAGGATTGCTTTGGCACTTTGAGTAAGTAACGGCGCAATTTTCTTGGACAAGACAAGGAGGCGAGAGATGGATTCAATCTATGATTTAAGCTGGGCGCGGACATCGTTTATCGCGAAACTGATTTTATTTTTTCGAGCGAACCTCAAACAGCGAGGGAAAATAAAATCAGTGGATATTTCTACGAAAGCCGCAGGGTATTCTGCCCTATCCAGTACCTATTATAGCATTGCGGGTATTGCGGGAGCGCAAGGGAAAGCAATTCAAAAACAAGCGTGGGGGTTTGTATGGGTTCCATTGTTTTGTATGACATGGATACCGCTCGGCGGGTGGTGCTGGTGGCGGATGCTGTATCTCTCGGATCAGGTTGAGCGGTTGATCGGTCTGCGAGGCATGAGTGCGGCACGATGCGACATCCGTCAGAGTATTTTGCGGGCTCGCTGTCGTTTTTATGAAGCGAGGGTTTGCATTGAGTCCGGATTGCGAAAAGAATTCTCTGATGCGCATACCAAGGGTTTGCTTCATTGCGGCATGGCGGAGATTTTGCGGCGGGATTTGGATCGGCAGGGAGTATGCCGCCAGCTGGAATCGGCGATCGCATCTACCCGACTTGCCGAGCAAACGGATCCGCGGCAGGCCGCACGCATCTATCGGCAGTGCGCGTCGTTGGCCGAATGGCTCGGTCTGCACAGTCCCCTGACTGCCACGGAGTTGTATCAGAAAGCGGAAGTTCTTGCGATTGCGGCGGATGCTACAGATCAACTCTTGAAAATGAGGAGGTGAGTTCATGGTGAGTTGCCCCGCATCTACGGATACGGGGCTTTTGTTATCCGGGCGCGGGAAACGATGCGCTGTCTGGTGGCGTTGTATGTGGTACTATCGATGCATTGATTATGCCTAAACAATTTATTATTGACCTCCAAGATGTCGGGCTGGTTGATATTGGTGAAGTCGGGGGTAAAAATGCGGGGCTTGGGCAGATGCTCCGCGGACTCGGGTCTGTGGGTATCAGCGTGCCCGGTGGTTTTGCCGTGACTGCGGATGCGTACCGCGAGTTTTTGGCGGGCGCGGGGATCGCAGGAAAAATTAAAGATGAGTTGCGGCGCGCGTCCCGACGCGTCGGGACGCGCGCATTGCAGAAAACCGGCGCTGTTATTGGTGCCTTGATCGCGCGGGCGGCTCTGCCGCCCGCGCTCGAAAAAGAAATCCGGCTGGCGTACCGCGGCCTCGCCACCGCAAAAAACCCACAACCATTCGTTGCGGTCCGTTCCTCGGCCACCGCCGAGGATTTGCCGGACGCGTCGTTTGCCGGCCAAATGGAAAGTTTTCTTTATATTTCTGGCGAGGACGCGCTTATCGGCGCGGTCAAAAAATGCATGGCGTCGCTCTTTACGGACCGCGCGATTTCGTACCGGAAAGATAAAGGATTCGCCGATTGGGAAATCGCGATGTCCGTCGGGGTACAGCGCATGGTGGCCGCGGACACGGGGTGCGCGGGTACGCTGTTCACGCTGGATCCGGAAACGGGTTTTAAGAATGTCTCGGTGATCCAGGCCGCGTACGGCTTGGGCGAGCTACTGGTGCAGGGGCGCGTGATTCCGGATGAATATATTGTGTTCAAGCCATTGCTCGGCCAAAAAAACATCACGCCGATTATCAGCCGCACGATCGGTGAGAAAGCGAGAAAAGCAGTGTACGCGCGCGGCGCCGTGCGCGAAGCGGTAGTGGGGCAAAAAGATCGCACGCGGCCGTGCTTGTCCGATCGGGAAGTTTTACGGCTCGCGCAATGGGGCAGCGCCATAGAAAAATATTTTTCACGGCAATACGGCCGGCCGACAGCAATGGATATCGAATGGGCGCAAGACGGCGCGACCGGAGAGATATTTATCGTGCAGGCGCGCCCGGAAACTATACACGGCGCGCGGAGCGGGGCCGTGTATCGGGAATACTATTTGAAGAAAAAAGGCGTGGTGGCGGTAGCGGGTATTGCCGTCGGCATCAGGATCGGCGCGGGCAGGGCGCAGGTGATTAAAAACGCAGGAGATGCGGGGCAATTTCGTAAAGGATCCGTGCTCGTAGCTCGCGCGACTGATCCGGATTGGGAGCCGATCATGAAAGGCGCGGCCGCGATCGTCACGGATCAGGGGGGACGGACGAGTCACGCTGCGATCGTCTCGCGCGAACTCGGCATCCCGTGCGTGGTCGGGGCGCACCGCGCGACGCAGGCGCTCAAAACCGGCGAGCCGCTGACGGTTGATTGCTCTTCCGGCGCCGCGGGCGTGGTGTATCGGGGCACGCTTCCGTTCATCGTGCGCGAGACCTCTGTTGAAACAAAAAAATCACTGCCCATAAAGCCTCGCACCCGTACGGGTGCGGGGGTGAAGCTCATGGTGAATATCGGCTCGCCGGACGATGCGTTCCGGCACCACTATCTGCCTGCCGAGGGCGTGGGCCTCGGGCGCCTGGAGTTTATCATCGCGTCGGGCATCGGTATTCATCCCTTGGCATTGGTACATTTTGCAAAATTACAAAACGATAAAAAACATACGGCGCTGGTAAAAAAGATAAATGTGATGACGCGCCGCGCGCCGGATAAAAAGAAATATTACGTTGATGCGCTTGCGCAAGCCATTGCAAAAATCGCCGCCGTCTTCTGGCCGCACGAGGCAATCATCCGGTTTTCGGATTTCAAAACCAACGAATACCGCGCGCTGGCGGGCGGGGATCTCTATGAGCCACAGGAAGAAAATCCGATGCTGGGCTGGCGGGGGGCGTCACGCTACTGCGCTCCGTCGTTTGCAAAAGCGTTTGCGCTCGAATGCCGCGCGATCAGAAAAGTCCGCGACCGCATGGGATTGCAAAATGTCGTACCCATGATTCCCTTTTGCCGCACGCCGGAAGAGGGGAGGCGGGTGGTCGGGGCAATGGCAAAAAACTTGCTTGACCGCACCAAAGACAAAAAACTCAAGATTTATATGATGTGCGAGATTCCTTCCAATATCTTGCAAATTGACGAGTTTTTGGATACCTTTGACGGTATGTCCATCGGCTCCAATGACCTGACGCAATTGGCGCTGGGCATGGATCGGGACTCGTCGCTGATCAGCCATATCGCAAATGAGAATAGCGCGTCGGTGAAAGCGCTGATCCGCATCGCTATCCGCGGGTGTCGGGCGCGCGGCAAATACATCGGCATCTGCGGACAGGCGCCGTCGGATTATCCGGAGTTCGCGGAGTTTTTGGTACGCGAGGGGATCGGGAGCATTTCTCTGAATCCCGATACGCTGCTGCCGCTTCGCATGCGGCTCGCAAAGCTATGAT
>CAYIQI010000057.1:0-4315 GCA_964365545.1 uncultured Candidatus Saccharibacteria bacterium | reverse complement strand
CGTTCAGAGCAGAACCCAGCAAAAAAGTTTTCTTTTCCTTTTAGAAGAAAAAATTCGGCGTGCGCAAAATCAGATAGGAGAGGGGTTTTTCAACAGTTTCTAATGGCACTTCGGCCGCCGCGCCGATACTACCGGCGCGGCGGTTTTGTTTTTGTCCGGTTTATGGTATAGATGCGGTATGCGCCGGACAATGACACTTGCGTTTTTCTTTTTCCTCCTGCCTTTTTTTGCGGGCGCGGCCGGCGTTTTCACGCGCGATTTGTATTTCGGGTTGCGGGGCGACACGGATGTCGCGCGCATGCAGGAGTTTTTGCGCGGGCAGGGATATTTCTCATATCCGCAGTCCACGGGCAACTACTTTGGCGTGACGCTTACCGCGGTCCGTGCATGGCAAAGAGCCAAGGGTATTTTTGCGAGTGGCGGATTCTTCGGGCCGCAATCGCGCGCGATTGCTAATAAAATTATGGGTGCATCGTCGGCTTCGTCGTCGGGCGGTACCGGAGACGGCGCGCCGCCGACTGTTTTTTCTTCGGATGCGTCTCCTTACAAGGGCAAAATCGTGATTACGGCGCTCTCCGGCTCTTCATCATCGGCCGCGAATGAATATATGGAGATTGAAAACAAAAGCCCGCAGGAACGGATTACCATCACCGGATTCCGCGTGGAGAACGCGACGCACGAATCCGTGATTATCCCCAAAGGATATGATCTGCCCGGATTTGCGCCGACTGCGGATCCGATGGTGCTGGAACCCGGGGATCGGGCGACGATCACTATGGGCCGCCAGGAGCGGCAGATCAATTTCCGCGAGAATATGTGTACCGGATATTTTGACGAGACATCTAATTTTTCTCCCTCGCTCAATCACTCCTGTCCGCGGATCACGCCGTCGCGTTCGGTCATCTATACTGATCAGTGCATCCGCGCGATTGAGAGTGTCGGCACTTGTCGCCAGCTTCACACGGATCAGTTTATCGGTCCTCCATGCCAGGCGTTTGTGGATGCGCACTTAAATTATGCGGGGTGCGTGGCGGATTCGCGGGGTCGCCCGGATTTTTATACGCACCGCTGGCTCATCTGGATGCAGCGGGATAGGGATTTTTTCCGCGATTTGGTGGAACGCGTTACCCTGCGCGATCAAAACGGCAAAGTGGTGGCGGAGTATAACTACTGATGTTCTCCAAGATTATTGAGGCTAAGCCTCGATAGTGAGGCTTAGCCTCAGTGAGGCTTAGCCTCAATAGGATCTCTGAGGATTGGACGGCATATGAAAATATCATTTCACGGGGGCGTGGGCGAGGTGACCGGCGCCTGCTCCCTGTTCCAAACAGAAACTACTGCCGTGCTCGTTGACTGCGGGATGTTTCAGGGGAGCGATGCGAATAACGATGCAAACTTCGCCGATTTTGGGTTTGATCCGGCGGCTGTGCGGGCGGTTTTTGTGACCCATGCGCACCTGGACCACATCGGGCGTATCCCGCGACTGGTGCAAACGGGATTCCGGGGAAGCATTATTTCCAGTGCGCCGACGCGTGATCTTGCGCGATTGATCCTGGAAGACGCGCTGTCGCTTGCCCGGCGCGAAGGCCGCGAGTTTTTCGGCGAGCGCGACATGGAGAAAACATTTTCTCTCTGGGAGACCGCGCCGTATCATGAGAGGCGGGAAATCGGCGATATCGCCTATCAGCTTGACCGGTCCGGGCACATACTCGGTTCGTGTTTTGTCCGGCTCTGGGCCGGAGGAAAGCAAATGCTCTTCACGGGCGACCTTGGTAATGTGCCGTCGACCCTCCTGCCGCCGCCCGATCCTGTTTCCGGGCCGGACTATGTGATTATTGAATCCACGTACGGCGATCGAACGCATGAGCAGGGCATTGGACGGGAGCTCAAGCTGGAACGCGCGGTGGAGGATACTGCCAGCCGTGGCGGCGCGCTCCTCATCCCGGCGTTTGCCACGGAGCGGACACAGGATATTTTATATCTTTTCAACGAGATGCTGTATTTCAAACGGATTCCCGATATGCCGGTGTTTGTGGACTCTCCGCTGGCAACGCGCATCACCGAGGTCTACGAGCAATACGGCGATGAATACCGCGAAGAAATCCGCGCGCTCATGGCGCACCACCCCGATCTTTTCCGATTTAAGCGCCTGCGTTTTACGGAAAGCGTGGATGATTCAAAACGGATCAACGATGTCCCGCCTCCCAAAATTATTATCGCGGGATCCGGCATGATGACCGGCGGCAGGATTTTGCATCATGCACGCCGCTATCTGCCGGACCCCAACAACATGCTCCTCATTATCGGATATCAAAGTCCCGGATCGCTCGGCAGGCGCCTGCTTGACCGGGTGCCGTCGGTGCGCATTTTCGGCGAGGAGATAGCGGTGCGCGCTGAAATCAGAAGTATTGACGGGTTCTCCGCGCACGCAGACGAGCCGCAGCTTTTTTCCTTGCTTGAGTACACGCGCGACACACTCCAGCGCGTGTTTGTCGTGCACGGCGAGCCGACTGCGGCCGAGCATCTGGCGCAGGAAATCCGCGACCGGCTCGGGGTTGCGGCAGATGTCCCTGTACAAGGACAGATATTTGAAATATAATTTGTTGCATGATAACGCCATCCGCGCACAGCCATCTCAAATATAAGATTTGCATCTCGGGCGCCGCCGAGACCGGGTACTGCGCGCCGGATGCATTGGAAAAAGCGAAAGCGCTCGGCGCTGAAATTATAAAACAGGGCGCGGTGCTGGTTACCGGCGCCACCACCGGCGCGCCCTACTGGGGATCCATCGGTGCCAAAGAAGCCGGCGGGTTTGTGATTGGCGTCTCGCCCGCATCGTCCGAGGCCGAGCATGTCAAAAAATACCGGCTCCCGCTTGATTATCAGGACATTATTATCTATACGGGATTCGGCTATTCCGGGCGCAATCTCCTGTTGACGCGCTCCTCGGATGCGGTACTGATTGCCTGCGGCAGGATGGGAACGCTCAATGAATTCACCATCGCGTTTGAGGATAACAAGCCCATCGGCATTTTGACCGGCACCGGCGGCATGGCGGATGAGATGGAGGATATTTTGAAAAAAGCGCACCGCGGCATGGGCAAGGTAGTATTTGACTCTGATCCGAAACAACTTGTGGAAAAAGTATTCACTCTTATCAAGAAAGAGAAGATTGCGGAATAGCTTTTGCCGGTTATGATGCGGTTTCTCAAAGCAGTATCAGTGCTTGCGGGCATGGTCATCGGCGCGGGGATGTTTGCCATCCCTTTTGCGTTTGCGCAAACAGGGTTTTGGCTCGGCACCGCAGAACTCGGAGTTCTGTCCCTTGCGGTTCTGGGGCTTCATCTCTTGTACGGCGAGATTGTGCTTGCGACTCCATCGTATCATCGCATGCCCGGTTATGTGCGCCTGCATCTGGGCCGTTTTGCCGTCGGGGTATCGTGGGCTTCGTCTCTTTTTGGGATTGCGGGCACGCTCTTGGCGTATCTGGTGGTTGGTTCGCTTTTCTTGCAGACCATTGCTTCCGGCTGGACGCAGGCATCTGGAGGCGTGCCGCTTTGGTGGATTTTCGCACTTGCTGGCGCGGTTGCCACGATCACCCTTTTCCCTTTGAGAAAAGAAGCGGCAATCAACGGCGTACTCACGGTTTTTGAAATTGCGTTTCTGACAGCCCTCCCGCTCCTCCTCGTGCCTCATGTCGCTTTCCCGCATCTTGCGGGTATCCGACCGGAAAACTTTTTTGTCCCCTTCGGCGTGCTCCTTTTTGCCTTGTCCGGCGGGAGCGTGATCCCCGACATGATCACGGTGCTCGGCCGCAACAAGAGAAAAGTGCGGACAGCCATTATCATTGGGTCCCTCATCCCTGCGGCGCTCTACTTCTTTTTCGCGTATGCCGTGGTCGGCGTCACCGGACTTGCCACGAGCGAAGAGGCGATTGCAGGACTCCAGCGCGCAATGGGAGGAAACATCGCGTTTTGGGCAAGTATTGCCGGGTTTTTGGCGGTGTTCACCTCGTATGTCGCGCTCTCGGCAAATTTTCAGGCAATGTTGCGTCTGGACATGGGCGTCCCGCATCGCGCCGCGTGGCTGGGCGCCTCCGCGATTCCTTTTTTACTCTATCTCGCGGGATTTCAGAACTTTATCGCAATCGCGAGCGCGGTAGGGATCTTCGCCTTTGGCGTTGACGGCATTCTTTTTTTTCTGATGGGGCGTAAAATCCGAAAAAAACAAACTGCCCGTAGACCGCTCGCTTCGCTCGCGGGCTACGGCATTCTTTTTGTCATCATCGCGGGCGTCCTCGCCGAACTCTTGCGCC
>CAYIQI010000056.1:0-4372 GCA_964365545.1 uncultured Candidatus Saccharibacteria bacterium | reverse complement strand
CCGATGGCGCAAAATATGAAGAACTCAAAGCAAAAAAAGGTTGTCCACTACGACGTTCAGAGCGACGTATTTTATATTGGGATGAAGGGTGAGGAAGAGGAATACGTTGAGGTTGCTCCCGGCATCGGTATAGAACTTGATGAGCGTGGAGGGGTTATAGGCATAGAAATCCTAAACGCTTCCAGGGTTTTCAAACCATTCATCAAGACATTTCAGCGCAAGGCCGTTGCCGCTGCGTAGATTTTATTGCAGGAGCGCGCGAGAGAAGTGAAAAGCCCTTGGCTTTTCATTTCAGGAGCGCACGACCGCTAACAAAGGTTCAATACCCCACACCTTGGCGCGTGATATGCGAGTAGCGAGCTCCGACAATACCTCGGGGCTAGCCGCGAGGAACCTTTATTAGAACCCATCTCAAAATTAGCTTTCAAGGGCGAGATACGGGATTTTGAGGGCGCTCAAAAGATCGGGATAATAGATTACACCTATGGATGGAGCGATTCTTATCTATCTTGGCGCGGGGGTAGTAATACTCACCCTCTATCTTTTGGTGCGCCACACCGAGAAGCACGGCATACAATCAGCGCATCGCTGACATTCTTCATTTTTCACCGCGCCACGGTGAGCGCCCAGATTTTGCGAGCGCCCGCGCGCTTGAGCGCGCGGGCGGCTGATTCCAGCGTGGCACCGGTTGTTTTGACATCATCCAATAGAATGATTGTCCGATTGGCTACGGCGGCGCTATCGGACACGGCGAATGCGTTACTCACATTTTTGAGCCGTTCATCGCGCGAGAGCTGCATCTGCGGCCGCGTGTTTTTTATTTTTTTGAGCAGATCGGCGCATACGCTGATGCCAAGTTCCTTGCCGATATGATCGGCAAGGAGATGCGCCTGATTAAACCCTCGCACGCGGGCGCGTGCAGGATACAGCGGAATGGGGACAAGAAACGCATCGCGCGGGAGCGAGACGCCGTAGAAAGAAAGCGCGGTGATCAGGATGTCCCCGAGCGCGGGCGCCGCCCCGCGCATGCGCCGGTATTTGAGATCGTGGATCAGTGCGCGGATTGCCGGATGGTCGTACGAATACGGCGAGAAAGAGGCATAAATACGGCTTTTTTCTCGGCATGGCCTGCAGGTTCTGCCCGCGGGGATAGCGTCATCCGCGGGTACGATTTTTTTGCACACAAAGCATGCGGGCGCCCAGATCGGCATTGTTAGCACGCATCCGGAACACAGATGCGCGTCCTCGCGTCCGCATCCGGCGCAGGAGATCGGAAACAGGAGATCTAATGTAAATGTCTCGATTGTGCTGAAAAAGCCCATTCCTTTATTCTTCCACAGAGTGAGTTTTGTCTCAAACAGCAGAACAGGATTGCACTTCTGACCTCCTATTCCGTGGTTTCCAGTTTCCAGGATCCAATATTCCAGATTGGGGTGTGGATAACTTGCAGATCTTCGGTTCCATAAAAAGGAGATTATGCGGTATAATAGTAAGGTGCCGCTGGATTTTTCTTTTTTCAAAAAAATAGGGAAGCCGCATCTGTCGTTTGCCTTTCTCAAGACAAAGCCCACGAGCATGATTGGCATCAATATTGGCAGCTTCTCCACCAAGGTGGTACAATTGCGGTATGAACGCGAGCGCGCGGTGCTCGAAACATATGGAGAACTGTTGAACCAAGGGTATTTGAAGCATCCGGAAGCGGGGCGGGGCGATGGTATACTGCATTATCTGGATCAGGATCTGGGGACGCTGTTGACAGATGTCATGCGCGAATCAAATGTGACGGCTCGCGATGGAGTCATGACGATTCCGGCTGCCGCGGCGTTTATTACCACCATCGTGTTCCCCCGATCACTGGAAAAAGAAATCAGCCAGGCGGTGCCGTATGAGGCGCGCCGGTATGTGCCGATTCCGATCGCCGAGGTACTCCTCGAATGGATGGTGCTGGAAGACGCGGAGGCGCGGGACGAGATTACAGTGCTCTTGATTGCGGTGCCCCGCGAAACAATAGAAAAATTCCGCAGGATTGCCGAACGGGGAGGGGTGATATTGCGCAGTATTGAAGTGGAGCCGTTTAGCATGGTGCGCGCGCTGGTAGGGTATGACAATACGGCGACGCTGGTGATTAATTTCGGGCATCAGTCAACGACGCTGGTGTTTGTGGAGCGGGGATTGATCCGTATGACTCACACACTCGGTCACGGCTCGCAAGAGCTCACCCGCGCATTGGAGAGGGCGCTTGCGGTGAGTACGGAACGGGCGGAGCAGGTCAAACGGGAAGTGGGAATCTCGGAACGGATTGAAGAACGCGAGATTACTTCGGTGATTATGCCCTTGATGGAGACGTTGTTCGCTGAAATTGAACGCATGATTTCTTTGTATCATCGCCGCGCCCCGCAGAGAATCCAGAAAGTGAATCTGACCGGCGGGGGCGCCAATCTGAAGGGAATGGTGGAGTTTGCGGCATCCAAGCTGGGGCTTGAGGTGACGCGCGGGAGCCCATTTACGCGGTTGGTGACGCCCCCGTTTCTTCAGCCGGTATTGAAAGAAATAGGCCCTGCATTTTCCGTGGCGGTTGGCGCGGCGCTCCGCGAGTTGACTCCGCGATAGACTAAATAACTAATAACTAATTATTAACCAATAACTAATTTATTGACGCTGTGGCTGATCTCTCGCTTCAACAACCGGCATCGTCTTTTGCATCCCGCTTGCCGCGGGCGAGTATGTTGTCGCTCTCGGCGATCAGCATAGGGTTTTTTGTCGTTGTTTTGGCGGCGACTGCCGGGATCGCCGTCCTCAATCAGCGCCGTGAGGCGCAGAAAACCCAGTTTATTGATCAGAACAAGATAAAAGAAGAAAGTGTGCGGCCGGAATTGCTTATGCAGATCGCGTCCCTGGAGACCCGTTTGAAAAATGCGCGCGCGCTTCTGACGAATCACCCGTTTGCCTCCAATGTGTTCCGGGTACTTGAGCAGGATACGCATCCGCAGGTGAGATTCTCGAACTTCTCATTCGGGAGAGACGGGCTCAAAGCGGATATGTCCGGCGAGGCGGCAAGTTATCGGGTATTGGCGCGCCAAATAGGCATTTTTGAACAGGATCCGCAGATCCAAAAAGTCGATTTTGGCGGACTTTCCACCACCGGCGAAGGGTTGGTAGGGTTTAAGCTCACGCTTGTTTTTCAGGCGTCTCTGCTGCAGTTGCGCCCGGAAGCGCTGCAAATTAATGCTCCCGCGGCCGTGTCCTTGCCTGCGGCAAGTCCGAGTCCCGGCGCGCAATTAAGATAATTTTTATCGCTTTTTATGGCAAAAATAGCCACCACGCTTATATTCTTCGTTGCGGCAATTGTGCTCGGCTTTTTCTATACGCTTCCGGCGTGGCAGCGGTTTGGGGCGCTTGGTAACGATATCGCACAGCTTACGGCAACGAGCGGCGAGTTTGACCAGCTCATTGCCAATCGTGACAACCTGATAAGTCTTATCAATGGCATCACCAAAGATAATCTTGAGCGGCTCGACGGGATTTTCCCACAGGGCGCCCATGCGGCCGACTTTTTGGTGGCGGTTGAGGCGCTCACAACAAAAAACACCATGGCGCTGCGGCGCATTGACCTGGTGAATCCCTCGAACGAGGGATCGGTGGCGGACAAATCCGGCGCGCAAGCATCTGTGCCGCGGCCGACCGGGGCGGCGGCGATCGGAGTGGCCAAGTCCGCAGGAACGCCCCGGCAAGAAAAAACGCCCGGCGCGGCGCGGGAGATGCCGTTTTCCCTGCAGATCGTGGGTCACTACGACCGCTTCAAGAAGTTCCTTTCCGACACCGAGAACAATCTTCGCCTGATTGACGTGGATGAGATTTCCTTCACCGCATCCGGCAAAAAAGACGAACCAATGGAGTTTACCTTAAAAGCGAAGACATATTATCAATGACGCTCCCGATATTGCCCGAGGTTTTCCGAGCATGTCCCGCCTGCCGATCTTGCAATTTCGGCAGGGGACATTTTCAACATCGGTATCAATAATCGGCACAGGGACTATGCGGCGAAGCACACTATTCACTATTATTTTTGTAGCACTTCTCGGTGTGATTGGCTATATGTGGTACGGCTATTGGCGGGCGCCGGTTGCGGACACGGGTGCGGCGGCCCGGGATGATTTCACGAAGACGCTTGCGCAGGTCGGGCGTCTGAAGGATTTGAACCTTGATACCTCGCTTTTTCGCGAGCGCGCGTTTACCGATCTTGAAGCGCCGGCCATCTCTCCGGAGCCGGATATAACCCCGGGCCGCCCCAATCCTTTCGCGGCATTCCGATAGAGCAATAGGTCTCATGGCAAAAACAATCGTAGACATCCTAACTTCAAAGAACCTCATT
>CAYIQI010000055.1:0-4452 GCA_964365545.1 uncultured Candidatus Saccharibacteria bacterium | reverse complement strand
TCACGAGCATGGTCGCGTTGCGGAAATACTGCTCAAATATCGGCCCGCCCGCGATAGACATGTTGTAGAGCTTGTTGAAAATACCAAGGAGTTCGTTGACAATAAATGTCTTCTGCTCCGGAAACATAGGGTCGTATTCCAGCATATTGAGCCCCATAGGCCGCTCAATATCGCCCGGATTGAAATAAATCACATCCTGCATGCGGTGACGCGGCACCACGCCCAGCATGCGCTCCACGGTGTCGCCGTGCGGATCAATGAAGCACATACCCTTGCCCGCAACAATATCCTGCATCGCGAGATTTTCTATAAATGTCGTCTTGCCGGTGCCGGTCTGGCCAATGACATACAGATGCCTCCGGCGGTCCTCATCGAGCATCCGGATATCGCGCTTGTCGCCGCGGAACGCGTTGTAGCCGAGCAGTAGCCCCTCGTTCGGGAGATTTGGCGGCGGCGGCGCCTCGCGCGCTTTGAGATTTTTTACATTTGGCGTCTCGGTCGGCACATTGGGGAAATGGAAGATGCTCGTCAGCTCGTCGCTGGCAAGCACTGCGGTCTTGCGCTCGGTAAAGGCGCGGAAAGAAAAATCAAACGCGAATGCTCTGAACGCGCGGCCGCCCACGCGGTCAGGCGCGAAATTATTGCTGTTGGGATCCGTGAATTGGCTAAATGCCAATTCCAGCCCTTGCAGAATCGCGTCCGCGCGGTCTTGGTTTGCGGCCGAGGCAACCAAACGGATATTGGTTTCAAACAGCGCTTTACTCGCCTTATTCTCAATCCCGCGCACGATTTCTTCCTCCAGGGGCGTGATGCGTTTTTGCGACTCCATTTTTTTCTGCTGTGCCTCGGGCGACGAGGGCGCGGGCGACGCCACGGTCTCACTGATCATCTCCACTGCGCGCACCACGCCGTGCGTCGGGCGCTTGCCTTCAAACAGTAGTTTGGCGTGCGCTTTCAGTTTTCTCTGCCATTTGTGGCGCGCCGGACGCGCCACGATCTGCAGAGCGGCGCCTTCGCCGTTTGCGGCGAGCTTAGTAAACACATTGGTAATCTCGCGCATCGGGTCGCCCTCCAGTTTCTGATAGGTGCGGAGCGGATAATACCGATTGCGCGAGAGTTTGAGATACGCGCCCACACTGGCACCCGCAGGATTAAATATATTGTATTCGCTCGCGCGCTGTACCTCGGCATCCGGGAAAATCCCCTGCACTATTTTTTCCACCGAGGAGGAGAGGCGCCGCGGCACCGCAAGGTAAAACGACATTTCCTCGCCGCTATGCGGGACCGTCAGCTCCAGCGCAAATACCGGCCTGCCATAGAAAAAATTATGCAGGAATGAGTCGCGGATCTGATGCAGATTGCCGTAGAGCTGTTCCATGAGCGCGATACGCTCGCGGATCTGCTGGACTCCGCTTTGCATCGGCTCCAGCCGCACCGGCGGCATGCGTACGGAAAGAAGCGCCAGATTGAGCGAGCGGCTAATCACGCCGCGCCTGCGCGACATGAGGCGCACGGCACCGATGCCGATGAGAATGGCAAGCGCCAGCGCGCTCACAAGATAAAAAATAGGAGATAAAGTCACAGCGCTTCCAATTTTCTTAACTGCACCAATTTGTCGTAATATTGGTCCGCGAGACGGTCGTGCAACTCGTCAATGAGATACGGCGTTTCTTTTTCTGCTCTGCTCACCGCGGCTCCAATCGTGTGCGTAAGCGCGTATTCCACCAGTGTCGCGAGTTTCTGCTCGCGCGCCGCGGCCGCGGCGGGATCCGCCACAGGTTGGGGTGCGGCGCCGCCTGCAGGCGGCGCTGGTATGATATGCGCGCCAGTTGCCGATGCCGGAGCAGGCATACGGCTCTCCGTAATATGTTCGCCCATGACCTCGCGAAATATCTTTTTTTCTTCTGCGGGCGCCATAGCGCCCGCCGCCTCGTGCTCGCGCTTTTTCTCCGCGAGTTTCGCTTCCAGCGCGCGGATCTCCTCCTCCGGCGTAATAATATGCCACTCGCCGCCGCCTGCTCCTGATTGTTTCGTATCTAATGCCATACCTCATATTATAGATGCAAATCAAAAAGGAGTCCATGCACAGTTGCCTTGCCTCGCTCTTTGTACAATGTATAATAAATCCAATGCCTAAAAAGTATCTTCTTATACTGCTTGCCATCGTGGTACTCGGGGCGTTTTTGCGATTTTATCTGATTACAGAAATACCGCTGGGGCTGTATCCTGATGAGGCGATGAACGGGAGTAACGCGCAGGAAGCTTGGGCAACCGGACATTTCAAAGTATTCTATCCTGAAAACAACGGCCGCGAGGGATTGTTTATCAATCTGCAAGCAATTTCACTAGCAACATTTGGACCCACGCCATGGGCTCTGCGGATCGTCTCTGCCGTCATCGGCACGCTCACTATCCTCGCAATTTATCTTGTTGCTAAAGAAATGTTCACCAAAGAAAATGTCATTCCCGCGCA
Source organism: uncultured Candidatus Saccharibacteria bacterium (assembly GCA_964365545.1). Classification (GTDB taxonomy): domain Bacteria; phylum Patescibacteriota; class Minisyncoccia; order Sungbacterales; family HO2-52-23; genus 2-02-FULL-52-23. Next base: position 1,979 of record CAYIQI010000055.1, on the reverse strand, counting down.
AGCGGGAATCCAGAAAAGAAATACCGCATGGATTCCCGATCAAGTCGGGAATGACAGAATGATTGGACTTCTCGCCGCATTCTTTCTCGCCACCTCCTATTGGCATCTCAATTTCTCCCGTATCGGGTTTCGCGCCATTATGCTCCCCATGATGGCGTGTTTCGGAATATATTTCTTGCTCAAAGGTCTGCGGCGCGGCAAGCCGTATGACCTGATCCTCGCGGGACTATTCACCGGCCTCGGGCTCTATACCTACATCGCGTTTCGTTTTATGGTGTTTGTGTTTGCCATGCCAGTCATCGCCGCCATTATCAAATGGCGGCGAGAACGCCGCGCGGTCGCTGGAGAAAAGAGTCACTGCATCCCCTGCTCTCTTGCTCTGTATGTATTTGTCGCCGTAATCGCAATTATTCCTATCGGGCTTTATTTCGTGCAAAACCCGCAGGACTTTCTCAACCGCGCGGGAGAGGTATCGGTCTTCGCGTCCGCGTCTCCGCTCAAATCATTTGCAAAATCGGTGGGATTGACTCTGCAAATGTTTTTCTATCATGGCGACGGCAACTGGCGGCACAATCTCGCCTACGCGCCCGAGCTCCACCCGCTCGTCGCGCTTTTTTTCATCATCGGTATCATTATGCTCATGCATAGATTAAAAAATTATCGGTTATCAGCAGGCACCCTATTCATCTGGTTTGCGGCAATGATCCTCCCCGTGGCACTGACCCGCGAGGGACTGCCCCACGCGCTCCGCGCCATCGGCATGATACCGCCTATCATCATCATCGCCGGCATCGGCGCCGAGCGCGTACGCCAATGGATTAATATATGGGTGGCGCGCCAAATCATAAAATGGCCACAGAAAATCGCGCAGTTGGAACGGATCCGCCGAGAGCTCATGATATTTTTTGTTCTAGCACTCATGGTGATCCCGCTTGCCACCTACCGCGACTATTTCCTCGTCTGGGCGAATAATCCCGAGACATACAACGCGTTTGATACCGGGCACTTGCACATGGCCCAATATCTTGCATCCCTGCCAAACAACACGAAAAAATATGTCATTGTCAACACGCTCGGCACTCCCGTGCGCGGCATCCCCATGCCAAGCCAGACCATCATGTACACGACCGATACTTTTACCGCTGAAAGCCGCGCCGCGAAAAATTTTTCCTATCTTCTGCGCGCTGATGCTGATAGTATCAATGTCGCCGCGAATCAAAAAACTATCATCACGCTTTTGGACGAAACCGACCGCACGCTCACCAAAACCCTCCGACAGAAATTTCCCATTCTAAAAATCCAAGTCCCGGGCGATTTTATCGTTTTACAAAATTATTGATACAATAAAAAAGAGCGGCGCCCGCAAAAGCACGCCGCCCCGAAACACTCCACCAACTCAAGAAAGCAGTTGATGCCATATCCATGCATACTCGTACCCCATTAAACGGAGTACCCCCACCGACAATACAACGGATGTAGCCAATATAGCGAGGCATATTCCGAAAATCGCCAACGGCCGAGCCATAGGATTCTCCTAAGTATGGGTTAATGTGCTTTAAAAAGTGTAGACTATATTATGAAAAAAGTCAATACCCTCGTACTTGGGATCCTTGGCGTCATGCTCATCCTCATGATCGCGTCCGCATGGAACGATGCGGCTATTGTGGATGAATTGGCGCACATTCCCGCGGGATTCGGCTATGTCACGCAGGGCGATTACCGGCTCAATCCCGAGCATCCGCCGCTTATCAAGGTGCTGTCCGCCCTCTCGGCAAATATTTTCGTCCATCCATATTTTCCGACCGATACGCCATACTGGCAGGACGATGTCAACGGCCAATGGGCACAGGGCGCCAAATTTTTGTACGGCTCTGCCAATAATGCGGACCAGATTATTTTCTGGTCGCGCTTGCCTATTATGCTCCTTGCCGTTTTGTTCGGCTGGCTGTTGTTTGCGTGGACGCGCAGGCGATTCGGCG
>CAYIQI010000054.1:0-4484 GCA_964365545.1 uncultured Candidatus Saccharibacteria bacterium | reverse complement strand
TGGTAGGCGCGTTCGGTGACCATGCGGCCTCTGGGCGTGCGTTCGATAAATCCCAATTGCATGAGATACGGCTCATAGATTTCGGTGATGGCGTCTTCCTCCTCGCTGGATGCGGCGGCGAGCGACTGGAGCCCCACCGGGCCGCCGTTGAATTTGTCTATGATAACGCGCATGATGGTGCGGTCCATTGGCTCAAGTCCAAGCGCGTCAATTTCCAAAAGCGCCAGCGCTTTCTGAACAATATCATGCGCAATAGCGCCGCTCGCGTGTACTTGCGCGTAATCGCGGCACCGCTTCAAGAGACGATTTGCCACGCGCGGGGTGGCGCGCGACGAGCGCGCGAGCGTTGACGCGGCCTCCGGGTCGAGCGGTACGCCGAGCACGCGTGCGGATCGCGCGAGTATCCGTCCCAACTCTTCGGGAGAATAAAATTCAAGGCGGAATGTACTGCCAAAACGCGAGCGCAGGGGGCTGGAAAGAAGTCCCGGGCGCGTGGTTGCGGCAATCAGCGTGAATGGCGGCAGTTCCAGTTGTATCGTGCGCGCCGAGGGCCCCTTGCCGATGATAATATCCAGCGTCCGCGATTCCATTGCCGGGTACAGCACCTCTTCAATCATTTTATTGAGTCGGTGCACTTCGTCGATAAACAGGATGTCGCCCGGGAGCAGATTGGTAAGGAGCGAGGCAAGATCCCCGATGCGTTCAATCGCCGGACCCGATGTGATGCGGATGGAGGATTGCATTTCGCGCGCCACCAGATGTGCCATACTGGTTTTGCCCAGTCCCGCCGGACCCGCAAACAGCACATGCTCCATGGGTTCGCGGCGCTGGCGCGCCGCGTCAATCAGGATGCGCAGGTTCTTTTTGACCCTATCCTGTCCGATAAACTCGTCCCATTGCTGGGGTCGGAGCGCGACATCCAGCGCCACATCCTCGTGGTTCTTTTTTTGCGCCGTTGCCGGAGGTATTGACATAAATATGAATATCTGCTATAGTGCTTACTAGATGGCACGCGCGCCAATTTTTTGATACTCCCATGGATTTGGTCTGATTGGTCTCTTGAAGTCGTGGGCAATTAAGGTTTTACCAAAGGCCTTAACGGAATTTTTTACCCAGTGCAATCTGGATTCCGGACTCTGGATTCCGGATTCAGGAATCTAGAGTCCGGCGGTCTGGATTGTGCCTGGCGATTATTCTACCCTCCACGCGGATGCGCGGAGTAATTGCCCACGGCTTCAGGAGATTTTTTGCGAAATAATTAGATAATTAGTCATTCACTGCCCGACCGTGCGCTCCACCTCTGTAAGGTCCGTGACGCCCGCGATGATTTTCAGCAAGCTGTCTTGGCGCATGGTGATCTGTCCCTGCGCCACCGCGGCTTTTTTAATGTCCAGTTCCGGCGCCGATTGGAGAATCAGCTGTTCCAGAGCGTCATTGATGAGGATAATTTCATACACGCCGATGCGGCCTTTGTAACCGATCTCGCCGCACGCCGGGCATCCTTTTTTATGCGCGTCAAAAATCGTCCACTGCGCCTCGTCCGGCGCCGGGACGCCGGGCGGCAGTAGCGCCAATTCCGCTTTGATGGCCGCGTATGCGGGGCTGGTCTTCGTTGTAGGCACGCGGCACGCCGGGCAGAGCCGGCGTACGAGCCGTTGCGCCATGGCAACATTGATCGCGGGCGCGATGATCGCGGGCCGTACGCCAAGGTCAATGAGCCGCGGTATGGTGCCTGCCGCATCATTGGTGTGAAGCGTGGAGAATACCAGGTGCCCGGTGAGCGATGCATGCATCGCGGTTTCTGCGGTTTCCAAGTCGCGGATTTCGCCGACCAGGATGACATCCGGGTCCTGGCGCACGATCGCGCGGAGTCCATTGGCAAAGTCATAGCCCTTGTCCGTATCCACCTGGGTTTGCTCAATGCCGGTGAGGTGGTATTCGATCGGGTCCTCGATGGTGATTATTTTAATCTCCGTGCTGTGCACCGCGCGTAGAAATGTATAGAGCGTCGTGGTTTTACCCGAGCCCGTGGGGCCGGTCGTGAGGATGAGGCCGTTGGGCCGGCGCAATTCTTTTTCGATCGTGTCCGCGACCCATGGCTGCAGGCCTAAATCCCGAAATGAGAGTTCAATCGCTTTGGGATTGAGTATCCGCATGACGACATTTTCTCCGTCCGGCCCCGGGAGGACCGAGGTGCGGATTTCAATTGCCGCGTCCTGCAGGGTGATGGTGAACCGGCCGTCCTGCGACCGGTCGTGGATATTGAGTTTGAGTTCGGAGATCAATTTGAGGCGCGAGAGCAGGAGCGCATACAGTTTGATGGGGAGGTTGGCAATGTCATGGAGCGTGCCGTCAAGCCGCATGCGTAGGCGCACGGACTGCTGTTGCGGCTCAAGGTGGATGTCGGAGGCGTCGAGCGCCAGGGCTCCTGCGAGAATGACTTCCAGCGCCTCGCTGGTGCGCCCGAAAAACGCCTCTTCTATTTTTTTGCGCACATCAGGGAGGGTCGCAAGTTCCTGGCGGAGCGCCGCAAGTTTTTCCACAGACAGCTCGATCGCGCCGGCAGAGGAGCCGTGGCGCTCGGGCACGCGTTGGTAGAAATCCCACGCGCGTTCCAAACTATAGGGGGACGCAATAAATCGCTCGCAGAGGTAGCGATGTTCCGCAAGATCCTTGAGGACGGCAAGCGCCGCGGGTTTTTCCGGATTGCGCAGCGCCACCTTCAGGCGCATACCGGCCACTTGGAATGCGGCAAGCTCTCCTGCGCGCGCGTCTTTTTCCGGGATGATTTTCAACGCATCGATTTCAACGGGCAGCACGGAAAGGTCCACATAAGGGATGTGGGAATATTCACTCGCGCGCTTGGTGGAGTCCTCGGCTTCTTGGCGCCGGAGTTGGTCCAGTTTGTGGCGCGCTTTGTCGTCTGGAAAATCAGACATGATGTATAAGGGTTTAGGGTAGAGGGTTTAGTCAAAAGGAGAGGATATTTTTTATCCACCAGACCCTATTATCTATTCGCTATATCCTTCATCGTATGTCAAAGGATTTCGCGAAGCAATGAGGCAATGCGCTCTTCCGCGTCAAGGAACGACGCGTAATCAGCCGCGAGCGTAAACGACGGGCTTTGAAATGCTCCCGGCTCCCGACTCGCGAGCGCGTCGAGAAGGGGGCGTTCGCCGAGGAGTGATGCATATACCCGTTTTGCGGTGGGGTCCTGCCACAGGAGGATGGAGGCGCGATGCGGCCCGAGCGCGCCTGCGAGAGCGGCCGAGATTGAAGCGGCGTCAGCCGGCGTGCGGCCGGTCTTTTCAAAATCCTCGGCAGTGAGAAATGACCACAGGACGTGGTTGTCATCGCTCTCTTTGGAGCGGACCGTTGCGCGGGCCGTAAGCTGGCGCAAGGCGAAGGGTTTGTCTCCTGCGCTGATCGCGCCTGCGCGGGCGTGTTCGGCGCCGTGCCGGAGCAGCTCGGCGGCAACGGCATGCGTTTTGCTTTCCACCGGCGCACGAAAGCCGTCGGTGTGCGCCATGATGCCCGCCAGCAGCAGGGTCGCGGTGTCGGCATCCGGTTTTTCTCCGGCGCCTCCGGCAAGCAGGGAGTAGACGGTTTCGGAAAGCGGGATAGGCGCCGGAGATACGAGATTCACCTCGCCGTAGGATTTCTGATCCGCGCCGTTGCCGATAACCAAGAGAGGCGTTTCGGCAAAAAACGACGGCTCCACGCCCGCAAGCGCCGGGAGCGCTTCGATATCCGGGACGCCGAGCGCAATCACGGCGTCGCATTGGATTTCCCCGTCGCGGAATGAAAAGGAATCTTCGCGGATGGGCGATGAACGCGGAGATAGGATAATATCAATGCGGTCGTCATGTTTCTCATAGCGCAATTGGGCAACCGGCGCCTCGGTCGTAATGCCGATCACAAATTCGCGTATCAAGGGATTGGGGCGCAGGACTTTAGCGCATGCCTCCGGCGCCTTGGGGGCATCCGCGCCGATGCTCGGGAGAAAGCCCATATGTTTACCCCGCTCCTCTCCTGCACGGGCAAGGGCTTCGGCCGCAACATAACAATCGATGTCCGGGCGCTCGGGCAGGAGGAGCGCGATGTGCTCGCTTTTTGCGATGATGTCGCGGGCTTTTTGCAGTTCTTGTTCCATAACGCGTTTAGAAACCGACAAGTGCTTCATTCGTAGCGCGTCCATCTCCTCCTGTCAATCCATGAGCGGATGTATTGGGGAAAACCTACGCTCGCTTGATTTTTTATTAGCAATGATGTATAGTATCTTCAGTCGTCCACGACAGCACTTTGTCAATCATGGATTTTTGGCAGCTACTTCTTATTTGGAGGGGAGGAAGCGATGAAAAGATTGTGGATGCGATGGAGATGGGCAGTGGTTAGTATTTTATTTATATTATTGTACGCGCTTGCATTGTCGGGTTGCGCGTGGCACGGGCCGATGGGCGACGGATGTGTGTTGTGTGATTTTG
>CAYIQI010000053.1:0-4578 GCA_964365545.1 uncultured Candidatus Saccharibacteria bacterium | reverse complement strand
TTCACTTCGGCTTTTTTGCGATACGCAAGACCGCGCTTGAACATAGTCACAAAAATCCACTGGGTCCAGCGGTAATACTCCGGGTCATTGGTTTCCAGTCGCTCGTCCCATGCAAACCCATTGCCCATCATCGCGAGCTGACGATAAAAACTTTTCTCCAAAATTACCGCCTGCTTCATCGGATGGCGTCCGGTTTTGAGCGCATAATTTTCCGAGTGAATCCCAAATGCGTCAAGGCCAATCGGCTCAAAAACTTCATGCCCCTGCATGCGCTTCATGCGTCCGTAGATGTCCACGCCCGTAAATGTGCGCATGCCGCCGATATGCAATCCCTCTGCAGACGGATACGGAAACATCATGAGGTTATAAAAGGGCTTCGTGGCGCGCTTAAAATCCGGCTCGTAGATTTTCTCCGCGAGCCATTTTTTCTGCCACTTGGCTTCAATTTTTTTCGGATCGTAGCGCGTCATTATAGTGCAAATAGTTTTTGTGCATTTTGAGTCGTCTGCCGCGCTGTCGTCTCGTACGACAGCGCTTTTATTTCCGCGAGTTTCTTGGCAACTTCTACGACATACGCGGGTTCGTTGCGTTTGCCACGGTACGGCAGGGGTGAGACATACGGCGCATCGGTCTCCAAGACAATCCGCTCTATCGGTATGTAGCGTATCACTTCATCGTAGTCCCGCGCAAATGTGATGACGCCGCCGAACGAAAACGAAAATCCGAGATCCAAAAGCTGTTTTGCGTCATCTTTGGTGCCGGTGAAAAAATGAATGATGCCGCTCGGCGCGGGCAGATGCCCGCGCCGAGCGGCTAGCATCGCGATCAAATCCGCAAAAGCATTACGGCAATGAATCATCAACGGCTTTTTTACCTCTTGCACAAGTTCAATCTGCGCGCGAAACGCGTGTTCCTGCTTAACTCTCGATTCTTGACTCGTGACTCTATAATAATCCAGCCCGCACTCGCCTATCGCCACCACTTTCGAGTCCTGTGCCAATTTTTTATAATACTCATAATCAAACTCCTCGCCCCGCGACATAAATCCTCTCCCTTGCTGATTTTGCTCTTTCTGCTTGGTCCCTAATTCGTGCGAATAAGGGACATAAGGAAATGCGGTGGACGGAGGAAACGACGCCTCACCCAATTCCTGCGCATCGTGGTATGACTGCGCCGTATGGATCGGGTGCAGACCAATCGCAGCATAGACGCCTTGCGGATAGCGCGCCGCGGTTGCGACCGCGGCGGCTGAAGTGTCGCGCTGTGTCCCGACATTGACCATCCAAACGCCCGCATCCAGCGCGCGCCGGATCACCGCATCCTTGTCGTCCTTAAAGGCGGCAAACTGCGTATGAGTGTGGACATCAAAAAGGCGAGGGGTTGACATCATAAAGTATTCGGATTAACATACGTTCAGTTCCCAATCCCCGCCCAGACCTCATTCTGCGACCATGAGGAGGTACGTATGACATCCGGAGAACTTTTCGACGCTTGCAGAGAAGCCGGACTCTTCCATGCGGCTACTGACCGGGAATACACCATGCCGGTCATGAGATTCATGCAAACCGTCGCGCGTCTTGCTCATAGTGCTATAGAAGAAGTAGGTGTGATGCCAACAGATATCTCTTTAGGCGGCTACGGAGATCTTTTCACAAGAGACGCGTTTGAGTCGGGCCAGAAAGTATGGAAGCTCTCTCTACCAGAACGCAAATATTTATTGTTCTCCGAGGGAGAGGAACCAAAATTTCTTGAGGGACTCCCCCTGTTCCCGGCAGATTTTTTCCGCAACGATACGCTTGTTGCGGGAGACAAAAGGTGGTCATTCAACGCATTCATGAAGAGCATCTAATATAATACTCATCACTCAAGTTGCGGGGACATCCGTTCCTGCAACTTTTTATTGCGTCTAGCGAGGAGCGAAGTGTAAGCTTGCTCGCACTTCATCCGAGCAACGACGCATCAAAGGGTCAATACCCCGCGGTCGTAATACCCTTTATTGAGAAAGTCCTAGGCGCGCGCCGCAGAGAGAGACCTGCGCGAAGAAACAGGGAGAAGTTTTGACGCTTGTTTAAGAAACCGCGACGCTTCCAATATCTCAAAATATACCGGAACGCCGTCAGGACTGAAGTGCACGATTGCATTACCCATTTGAGCCGCATATTCAATCGGCTTGCTGCTCGTCTCAATACGAAGAACATCCGCTTCCGACTCATAACTCATCTTCGTTTGTTTTTTATGATTTGCCATATTGTTTTTTCCGACCCGGATAAAATGTAATTACCAGTTGATCATCGCCTGTTTCTTTGTATACTACGCGCAATACCCGTGTTTTGTCAAAGCTTCGCTACGCGATTTTCAACGGCATGCGAGAGTAGTCAATCATCTCTGGATCGGCAGTGGTGCGAATTACCGCGGATTTTGAAACCACGACGCCGTGCCGCCGAAGAATGAGAAACTTTTCCAACGCATGTTTTGTAAAACGAATCATGGGATTCGCGGAAACAGATTTGCACCCTTTTTTATGGTGATTGTGTTATCACTGATGGAAATCTGCTCGCGGATTTTCTCGGCGGTTTCGGGGAGGAACGGCGCGAGTAATTCTGTAATGGCGCCGATAATCATGGCAGCGTTGCCAATGACGCGGCCGAGAGCCGCGTCATTGGCTTTCAGCGCCCACGGCTTTTCGTCGTTGATATACTTGTCTGCAATGCCGATGAGTTCCCAAATGCTTCCAAGCGCCTCATTCAGACGGAATTCTTCAATTCTCTCTTTACATACGGCGCGCACCCGCGCAATTTCTTTTGCAATTTTTTCATCGGTATGCGCGGGGATAGGACTGACTGGTTCTCCAAGCGTTGAGACGCGCGCGACCAAATTTCCCAAACCATTCGCGAGATCGCCGTTGTAGCGATTCTCAAACTTCTCGTACGAAAAATCGCCGTCCTCACCCGACGGAATCTCACGCAAGAGATAGTACCGCACAGGATCCGTGCCATATTTTTCCATCAAGGAAAACGGATCAATGACATTGCCGATTGTTTTAGACATTTTCTGCCCGTCCACGGTCAGATACCCGTGCACCGCGATTGATTTCGGGAGCGGCAAGCCGGCTGAGAGCAAAAACGCGGGCCAATATATGGCGTGAAATCGCAGAATCCCCTTGCCGATAAGATGCATATCCGCAGGCCACCATTTTTTGTATTGCGCCTCGTCCCAGCCAAACCCAATACCGGACTGATAGATATTGAGCGCGTCAAACCACACATACATTCTCTGTGTATCGTCGTCCGGCACCGGCACGCCCCAATTACGCGCGCGCTCATTGGAACGCGAGATACTGATGTCTTCAAGCGGTTGTCGTAAAAATCCAAGCATCTCATTTTTTCTTGATGCGGGGATGATCTGCAACGCGCCGGACGATATCAGATCAATAAGCCGGTCGCGATAGCGGGAAAGCCGGAAAAACCAGTTTTCCTCGGAGACCATCTCCAGTTTTCTGCCCGGGTGCTCACGACACTCGCCATCTGATGTGAGCTCCTCGGACATATAAAACGCCTCGCACCCGACGCAATACAGGCCCTCGTATGATTTTTTGTAGATATCCCCTGCCGCATCGCACCTGCGCCACAATTCTTGGCTGGACGGGTAATGGCGCGCGATATCGCTCCCGCGCTGGAACACATCGAAATGCACGCCGAGCCGCTCCGCGAGGTCTGCAAATAATTTCGCATTCGCCTCAATAAAATCCCGCACCGCGATACCTGCTTTCTCCGCCGCCTGCACATTTTTGAGGGCATTTTCATCCGCGCCAGAAAGCACTCGCACATCGCGACCGCGCGCGCGCGCCGCGCGCGCGAGCACATCCGCCTGCACAAACTCCAGCGCGTGCCCCAAATGCGGCCGGTCGTTCACATAGGGGATCGCGGTCGTGATATAAAGTTTCCTCGTGGTTGCCCCCGAGGTATTATCGGAGCTCGCTACTACTCGCACATCGTGTGCTAAGTCGCGCGGTATTGAACCTTTGTTGCCGTCGCTCGCTCGGAAATGAAAAACCGATGGTTTTTCATTTCTCTCACTCGCTAGGCAATAAAACTTTTTGTCTTTTTTATCAATCATGATACCATAGAAGGAATATGACACTCGCTGTCCACGCAATCATCGGAGCCGCGATCGGGCATCAAATCGGCTTCCACAGTCCCACTGCCCTTCTCCTTGCCGGAGCCGCGACACACTATCTTTCCGACGCTATTCCCCATTGGGACTGGCGTCTCTCCTCTTTTTCCTCCGAAGAAAAGGGGTCATGGCGATGGGTATTTATATCAGGTGCCTTTGCAAAAAATATTGCACGCGTAGTGCTTGATGGCGTGCTTGGCATTGCGGTAGTTTTACTGATCGCGCAACCCGCGTCCACCGAAACTGCCATCGCCCTTCTCCTTGCCGCCTTCGGCGGTATGACGCCCGATTTTCTGCAAGGGATTTACTTCACGGGATACGCGCCGTTTCTGGCGCCATTGCAGCGATTTCACGACTTCTGCCACACCAAGATAAAACTTGGTCCGTATCCTCTCATCGGAATCC
>CAYIQI010000052.1:0-4610 GCA_964365545.1 uncultured Candidatus Saccharibacteria bacterium | reverse complement strand
GGCGTTCTCTTGATTATAGTCGGCCTTGCCGCGCTTTTTACGCCATTCACCCCCGGCTCGTGGCTGATTTTTGTTGGTCTGGAGTTTCTCGGATTTCGAATGCTGTTTTGGAATAAAATAAAGGCGCGGTTTCAAAAATATCAAAAACATGATTCCCAATAAAGGTTCCTCGCGGAACCGCGAGGTATTATCAGAGCTCGCTTCGCTCGCACATCACGCGCCAAGCGACACGCGGTATTGAACCTTTGTTGCCGTTGTGCGCTCCTGAAATGAAAAACCGATGGTTTTTCATTTCTCTCACTCGCTAGGCAATAAACAAAATAAAACCACAAACCGCTTTTATTGCCGTTATCATCCTGTTGATTAATGGCGCATTCTCGTGCATGGTGGGTATAGTTCTGTGGGTACAGTTCTTACGATGCAGTAGAGAAATGAAAAGCGGCTTGCAAAAAAGGAGAAGGTATGCGGGAGAAAAACGGGTTTCCTTTAGGCGAGGAATTGCGCGCGTGCGAGCAGATTATTCAGGAAGAAGGCGTGCTGTTGCAGATGAGTGTGACGGGAGCGCATTACAAGATTTCTCAACAGATTCATACGCCAAACGCGTATTCTTTCTTCCCGATTTTTGAAACAGGCCCCAATCGCGAGCAATTCGGAAGCCGGGTTTTGGAGGTGATGGAAGAACAAGACCTTGATCCGCGGCGGGATATTAATGTGTTGGTCGCAACCAGCGCGGCCGCAGTGCAGTTTGCCTGTACGCTTCAGCACTTTCGAGCAATGCGGCATACGCGCAATATGTATGTGGAGCGGGGACGCAACGGGAAAGTAGCTCTTGGCCATGGTTTCTTATTCCGGCCCGATGATAAGGTGGTTGTGGTGCATTTTGCCGGCGCTTCATTCAACGGACTTCGCGGGGCCATTGATGCGATTCAGCGGTTTGGAGAAGAGACCGGAACACAGCCGTGCATTATGGCGGTAGTAGTTCTGATTGATAGAAGTCCTGCAGGATCAGGCTGGGAGCAAGATTTTATCGCGTTCAAGCGCATTGTTGCGGTACGGAGTCCCTTGATCGCCTATCCCGTCATGGGTGGCCAGTGCTCTTTGTGCAGGGAAGGCGTGCCCTTGGTTGATTTGAGTGGCGCGATATAGGCAATTGTGCATTACTAGGGGAAAACTTTAGTGAGAGTGGCTTATATAAGCCACTCTTTTATTATGCAGTAAAATGATTGAAAAAGGAGATGAAGTGGTATAAAATGTCTATGTAGTGGGGAGAAGTGGATAAATCTGTGGATAAGTCAGATATCTGGGGATAACTTCGTTCCGGTGCCGAAATTGTCTGCCGCAGTTGCCGCACCATGGGACATGTCCCGCCGCCGATATTGCAATGTCGGCATAGGGACTTTAATGGCGTAGCGCGGGCAACATCGGCATTGGTTATGCTCATCGGCGAATACCAACACACAATAGATACGAAGAAGCGGCTAGCCGTACCGGCAAAATTGCGCAAGGAACTGGGAGAACGGGCGGTCGTCACGCGGGGGCTGGATAATTGTTTGTTTCTGTATCCGATGGCTGAATGGCAGAAGCTGACCGAGAAACTGGCGCAACTGCCCATGGGCACCGGAGACACGAGAAGCTTTCTTCGTCTCATGCTTGCCGGCGCGGCGGAGGTGGAGTTGGATCAGTTGGGACGTATTTTGGTGCCTGATTATTTAAAAAACTATGCGGGGTTGAAACAACGGGTGACGATCGCCGGGGTCTACAACCGTCTGGAGATTTGGGATGAGGAGCGGTGGAACGGATACAAAGCAAATGTGGAAAAAAATACGGATATGATCGCGGAGAAACTGGGCGAGCTGGGGCTTTACTGATATGGCAGACACGCATACGCCGGTTTTATTGCATGAAGTCCTCACTCTACTAGATCCAAAACCCGGCGAGATATTTATTGACGCGACGATCAACGGCGGGGGGCACGCTCGGGCGATTGCCGAACGCGTCGGCCGCACGGGAAAGGTGATCGGCATTGATTGGGATTGCGATTTGATACGGGAATCAGGAATCAGGAATAAAGAATCAGGAATAAAGAATATTACACTGGTATGCGATACCTACGGCAATATAAAAACCATTGTTGAGAAGCATGGGGCCAAGACGGTAAATGGGATATTGTTTGATCTCGGGTTTAGTTCGTATCACTTGGATGCATCGGGAAGGGGTTTTAGTTTTTTAGCCGATGAGCCGCTGGATATGCGCTATAACCCCGAGGATAATAAATTGACTGCGGGTGAAATTATAAATACCTGGCCGCAAGAACGGATTGCAAGTATCTTGTGGGAGGATGGGGAAGAGCGATGGGCGCGGCGCATTGCAAAAGGTATCGCCAGCGCGCGCATAAACAAAAAGATCGTATCCAGCAAAAAGCTTGCGGAGGTCATTGTGCGGAGCGTGCCGCGCCAAGCCAGGAGCCATATCCACCCTGCGACTCGCGCTTTTCAAGCCCTGCGCATCACCGTCAATCATGAGTTGGTATCGCTCGCGCAGGCACTGCCGGCGGCGTGCGCCCTGCTCGGATCCGGCGGACGGCTTGCAGTGATTTCATTCCATTCGCTTGAAGACCGGAGAGTAAAAACATTTTTCAGGGAAGAGGAGAAGAAGGGGGTATTGCGGACGGCGGCGAAGAAACCCATCCGCGCATTACCCGAAGAAATAAGCATAAATCCTCGAGCGCGGTCCGCGCGGCTCCGAGGAGCGACAAAAATATGACGACATTTATATTAGCCACACAAAGAATTGTTCCCTCTGTCGGTATCCAAAGCCGCATCGCGCGGGGAAGGGATATTTTCCTTGCCATGAATGCGCGGGGATTATTGACGATGGCTCTGCTGGGGTTGGCGGCAATCGGCGTCGCCGGATATGCCGCATCGGTGGCGTATTCGTTTAACCTCGGCGTGCAGTTGCGCGCGGCGGCGGGCCGCGCGGCGCAGGAAGAACGGGCGGTAAAAAATCTGGAGGTGGCGCTCCTCGAGCACGAAGCGAATTTTGCCGTGCGGAACCGGGTTACTCTGGAGGGCATGGATGTGGTATCTTCGGTGATTTATCTTGAGAGCGGCAGCGTTGCAATGCGATGAGGGGGATAAATAAATCATTTGATAAGATTTTTGAGAGGCGGATTATGCTGATCCTCCTCTTTTTTCTCGTGGCGTACGGGGCGCTCGCCGGCCGTCTTTTTCTGATGCAGATCGTGCGGCACGCCGAGTATGTGCGCTTGGCGGCGCGCCAGCACGGCAGCAGCGAGGAGATTTCGTCCGAGCGCGGCGTGATTTTTGCAAGCGATAAGACAGGCGCCGAGATTCCCTTGGCGCTCAATAAAACCTACAAAGCGCTTATTGCATCGCCCAAATTGATTATAAATCCGGAGGAGACCGCGTCTCTGATTGCAGAGGCATTTCATCTTGATAAAGCCGATATAGCGGCAAAGCTTGGCAAAAAGGATGACCCCTATGAGGTGCTGGGCCGGAAAATTGAACCGGATGTCGCGGATCAGTTTGCGGCGCGGGGCGTGCCTGCGGGCATTTCTTTTGAAGACGAGACGCGCCGCATCTATCCCAATGGCCGGATGGCGGCAAATCTCCTGGGGTTTGTGAGCGCTGATCTCAGGATGGAATCCGGCAAATACGGCATTGAAAAGTTCTACAATAAGAACCTTTTTGGCACGAAAGGATTGCTGGAAGGCGCGAAAGACGCATCGGGATTCTGGATTGCGCTCGGCAGGCGCATTGTGCGCCCTCCAAAAAACGGCGCATCCGTGATGCTTACGCTTGATTATCCGATCCAGCGCAAAGCCGAGGAGATTCTTGCGGCGGCGCGCACAAAATGGAATGCCGGGTCTGGACTCGTCATTGTGTTGGATCCCAAAACCGGCAGGATTTTGGCTGATGCGCGGGATCCGGCGTTCGATCCCAACGAATTTTCCAAAGAAAAGGATTTCGGCATTTTTTTGAATCCCACGAATGAGTCGTCGTATGAGCTGGGGTCTGTCATGAAGCCGATTACCATGGCAGGCGGATTGGAGGAAAAATTGGTAACGCCGGAGACGACCTACAACGATACGGGCGAGGTCAAAATCGGCTCATTTACCATCCGTAATTTTGACGGCAATGCGTATCATACTACTACCATGACGCAGGCGCTGGAAAAATCGCTCAACACCGGTGTCGTCTTCGTCGCGCGGCTTCTCGGCAAAAAAAAGCAAGAGGAATATTTGCGCGCGTTCGGATTTGGCGCGAAAACTGGCGTGGACTTGCCGGGCGAGGTCGCGGGTGATCTGTCCAATCTCAAATCCGGGCGTGATAGTGATTTTGCGACTGCATCGTTTGGCCAGGGTATTGCGGTAACACCCATACAGCTTGCCGCCGCAATGGGCGCTATTGCGAATAATGGGGTACTGATGAAGCCGTACGCGGTGGATAAAATAACGGATGATTCAGGCAATGCCGTGGCGCATAGTCCGCAATCGGTGCGGCAAGTGATCAGTCAGGCAACCGCCGAGACGCTTACTAAGATGCTGGTGTCAGTGGTGAAGAATGGGTATGAGGATCGCGCGGGGGTCA